>DATHEW010000001.1:0-5079 GCA_035318425.1 Candidatus Acidiferrum sp.
ACCGGCTTGCCTTCTCCGTAAAGTTTCACCGTGACGTTGTTGTTCCCCTTGTCCTTTACTTCGATCGTACACTTCTTACTCATCACGACGTTGGTGTACACCTTGTCGTTGATCGTGAACACTTTGCGGTCCACCTCGAAATAGTTTTTCCACTTCAGCGGCATCTCAGCGAGCTTCCTCGCGAGATCGCCCTGGAGGGGTTTGTGGGACGGCTCGGGCGAGGCGTCTTCGTTGGTGCCCCAAATCAGGCGCGCTTCGATCTTGCGCTCGGCGGTCGAGGCCGTGAGCACCGTTGCGCCAAGCGCCACTGCAACAACTCCGAGCCGAACGGCCCGGTGAAAAAGGGATGAATGCATGTGGTTACTGCAACAGGTCGTCAGCGGTTTCGATCTCCTCGTCCGCCGAGGAAGAAGGGTTGGAAATCCAAACCATCGTCATTCCCTGGGATTCAGAGCGGAAGGAGAAGGCGCTGGATTCACCGAGCGGGTTCTCGATTTCTTCGAAGAGGTCGTTCGAAGGCACAATGTTCATCTGGAAAGCGGCCACCAGCAACAACGCTGTAGCCACGCCAAATCCGCTTACAGCGGCGAGATGCCGGCGCGCGAAGGCAATCCACCATGGAGTTGACGAAACAGCGGGCGCCGACTCGCACCTTTGAATATCACGCTCGATCTTGCTCCAGAAGAATTCGCGCGACTCAGGCAAACGCCACTCGATCTCGTTGCCCTTCAGCAAAAGCGCGGTCTGTTGCAGCTCAGTGTACAGAGCCCGCGCGGCTGAATCCTTTTCGATCAGCGTTGCGACTTCGGTGGACTCGCTTGGCGAAAGTTCGCCGTCGAGGTAAGCCTGCAATTTAAAATCCAGTTCCTGGTTCATCTCATTTCCTCTTTCCGATAACTCATCATCAAAACCGCCATTTTGCGCCGCGCGTAAAACAACCGCGACATCACGGTCCCGATAGAGCACTGCATCCGCTTCGCTATCTCCTTATACTCCAGTTCTTCGAACTCGTGTAAAATCAGTACTGTCCGGTGCTCGTAAGAAAGCTGGTTCAACGCTTTGTCGATCCTCGCCCGCAACTCCGTGCGCTCCAATTTCTCGGTAGGATTCGGCGTCACGATCGGCATCTGCCGCTCGACTCCGCCGGACTCTTCTTCGAGATTTTCAATCGACTCGGCGCGCTCCCGCTTGTGCTTGCGTAGCTTGTCCAGGCAGAGATTGATGACGATGCGCGTCATCCACGTGAGGAAGCTCGATTCCCCTTGGAATTGCTTCAGCCGCTGCCAGGACTTGACCCAGGCTTCCTGAGAAAGATCAACGGCGTCTTCCTCGTTGCGCATCATGCTGAAGGCGCGCGCGTAAATCTTGTCACGGTGACGCGCTATCAGCTCTTCGAACGCTTGCATGTCGCCTCGTTGCGCTGCTTTGAACAGCCCAACGTCGTCCATGCTCGGGTAATCTTTCTTCGACGCCATCGTGTCAGACGGGAGCGATTTCTCGGCTATTCAATCCGCACCGAAATCTTACAACATCCCTTTCGTGCTCGGTAGTTGGTCACTGATCCGAGGGTCTTTTTGACAGGCGAAATCGACCGCTTTCGCGAATGCCTTGAAGAGCGCTTCGCTCACATGATGCGGCTCTTCGCCATAAATCAACTCCAGGTGCAGGTTGCACCGCGCGGCGTTCGCGAACCCTTGGAAAAACTCGCGCGCCAGCCCAAACCGAAACGCACTCGACATGTCCTGCGAACGCTCGTTCTTCGAGAGCTTCTTGTAGCTCAACGGCTCTTTCATCCCACGCCAGACCAGATACGGGCGCCCGCTGAAATCGACAACGCAACGGGCGAGCGTTTCGTCCATAGGGACAAATGCCTCTGCCGAGAGCGGGTTCCGTGGATCGAATCCTGTTCCGTAGCGGCGAATGCCTTTCTTATCTCCCAGTGCCGCCACGAATCCTTCTCCCAACGCGATGCCGCAATCCTCGATCGTGTGATGGGCATCGACCTCCAAGTCACCTTTGCAAGTCAGCTCCAGGTCCACGACCGCATGCTTCGCGAAGAGCGTGAGCATGTGATCGAAGAACGGCACACCGGTGCGGATGCGCGACTTACCGCGTCCGTCGATGTTCAGCTTGAGACGGATCTGCGTCTCGTTGGTGATGCGCTTGATCTCAGCGCGCCGACTTTGCATGTCTGCGTATTAAAGAGACGCTGCTGCAATGCGCAAAGGCATTTCTGTGAAGAAGCTCCGGCAAGCGAACCAATCACCTGCCGGAGCGAAGATTCAAGTCGGCTACGGAACGGTGAGGGTGATTCCCAGACTGGTGGCTGAGCTAAGCTTGTTGGTGACGATCACCTGATAAACTCCAGACACCCCATTACTCAGACTCAACAGCGTGAGCCTGCTGTTCGTCGCATTCTCAATCGGCTGGGCATCCTTGTACCACTGGTAGCGCGGGCTGGTGCCGATCGCTTTGCTGATCAGGTTCAAAGCCTTCGTCCCCGCTGGTTTGGTAATCACCTGGGCAGGCTTTGCCGGGTTCGGGATCTTGATCACGATCGGATCAATGACTTCGAGCACGCCCGTGCCGCTGACTTCACGGTTTGCGAGGTTCGTGACCACGCAGTTGTAAGCGCCAGCATTCTTGCGGCTGATGTTGTTTAAGATCAGCGTGTCGGTGAGAGCCGATGCGTTCAGCTTGGGATTGATCGGCTTGTTCTTGAAAAGCCACTGGTACTGCGGCTCGCTCCCCGAGACCCCGACCGTGAAGCTCGCATTAGCTTTAGCCAGATCGGGATGGCTTGCAGGCTGAGTCGTAATCACGATTGGATGCGCATTGACCGCACCTGCCGTGGGCGCATCGTCGCGCCAGCTCAACGGCTCATCGCCGTAGCTCGGTGCATTGACGCGCTGCAACGAAGTACCAGTGCGATTCGAATTCGTCGGCCACGGAAATTCCTCGTAGTGAACACGATCGATGAGGATTTGAGGCACGAAGCCGAAATCGGGATGCGTCGGACCCTGGGGCGGATCGGGACGATATAGTTCCACCGTGTCATC
This sequence comes from Candidatus Acidiferrum sp., assembly GCA_035318425.1. GTDB lineage: Bacteria > Verrucomicrobiota > Verrucomicrobiia > Limisphaerales > SIBH01 > JANNGC01. The sequence continues at coordinate 3,060 of DATHEW010000001.1, forward strand.
AGCGCCCAGATGGCCGGTGTACGGTCCGACGATCGGCACATCGCCGGAAATGCCGAATTTGGAACGGAAGCTATTCAACTGCGCAAATTCCGCTTCAGGATCGAAGCTCACCACGAGCAAGTACCCATTCGCTTCGATGAAATGTGTATTGGTGAATGAGAACTTAATGCCGCCATCCAGTTTCCATCCGTTGGTCGAGGCGTTCGGATCGAACAACGAAAGGCGCGTCTTGGTCACGTTACGCAACTCGACGTACTCGTCCACGTAGTTCGTGTTGCCCGGGATGCCGTCGATGTCCGGCGGCGCGAACATGATCTCGCTGATAATCGCCGGTCCCCATGCCACTCCGTTGGTATTTGGCGCGCCTTTGCCAGCCCGGAACGGTTTCGGACGCTTGCTGCCGAAGCTCGGTTGAGCCATGGCCGTGAAATCGACATCGCCGTCACTGGTCGTGATGCGGCCAAAGGAGACACCGTTCGCGGCGGGTTTATAAGACCGTTCAAGGTAGGCCAGAATATTTCCCTGCGCGTCTGGCCGCGACAAATACAGGACGCCGCCGTGCGCGGAGTTGAACGTGAAGTTGTCGTCCAACGGATTGTTTCTGAACTGATATTCGTAGAGCGTGAGATAACCGAAAGCCGGCACAATCGTGTTGGGTGGGAATTGATACTTCTTAAGCTTCTCAATGAAGTTGTCGCCTTGCGGGTTTTCCTTCCACGGCTCAATGCCACCTAAGTACCAACCGCCAATGTTCACCGGCGTGGCAGTTGGATTGTAGAACTCGATCGCATCTTCGAGAGGCAAATCCGTGTGCGTCATCAACTCGTTGACGATAATGTTGGTGATCACACCAAAGTTTGGTGCGCCCGGCGTGGGATCAAAATTAGCGATATTGGCGCCTCCATCCGGCACACGGCCTTGCGACGAATCGTTGGGAAGATTGTCGTATTGAATGGTGTCAACAAGCGTGCCGTTCAAAAGACTCAGGGTTAGCGCATCGTCGTTGGCCAACTTAAACGGCAATATCCCGCCTTGGACTTCAATCGGCTCGAACGCCTGAAACCCATTGGGCCCTTGAGGGCCAATAAATGTCAGCGCCGGGAATTGGAAAGCGGTCGAAGCCAGATCCCGGATCGTTAATTCGCTCAAATTAACCGGAGCAGTCCCTGTGTTATAAAGTTCTACGAATTCTTCCTCATTCTTGGCAAACCACTCGTTGAGTCGCACCAAAGTTGGGTCACCTAGAGTAGCCGCCGGACCATTCATTTGTCCAAACGACATCCCTGAAAGCAACGTGACAATCTCCGACCCATCCGGGATGCGGCCGATGCTCATGTCCACCGCTTGCCGGCCGAACCTTATAGAGTCAATCGGCGACGCAATGTACGGTATTCCTTCCACTACAACTTCAACCCCGAACACAACCGTGTCACCACCGCGCGCAAGATTGAAATGATTACCGTTTGTATTGCCGGGATCCAAATTGATCACGAAAAAGCCCCCAGCCGGAACCTCCGAGCCTTCAGGCACCTTGTGTTTTGTAAGAAACGAGCCATCGCCAAGCACGAGCCCACCAATGCTAATACTACTGGCCGTGGGGTTATACAGTTCCACGCGATCGTAACCTCTTCCCTCCGGGCTTTGAACAAGCGTCCCGGAGGCGAGCACCTCGTTAATTCGGATGCTGCGAAAGGGTTCTTGGGCGACGGCGATAATAGCGGGGAGCGCAACAGCGAGGAGAACAAGCAGGCGTTTCATGTTTCTGGTTAAGCCGAGACGATACAGGAAATTCCCCGAGGCAAAAGGGGAAAGTATTTTCACAGGCAAAATTCGCGGCCGGAGCGCCGCGTTCTCCGATCTTTTCCGAAACCACGCCGGGTCTGGAGACCGACGCGCCGGCACGCTTGCCGCGCTGAAACGCTTTGAGTAGCTTCCGCGCGCTATGGACGACATTCCGCCGGGATCATCAGACACTTCACGCGCACCCGAATCGACACCAACACCCGCGCCTCCGCCGTTG
>DATHEW010000002.1:0-9912 GCA_035318425.1 Candidatus Acidiferrum sp.
CAAACGTGATCGTCGAGGATGCGGCGATCATGCCGCTGGTCGTGGCGGGCCAGGAAACGCGCTTCGAAATCAAAATTCGCAACGAGGGCCTCATCGCCGCGCATGGCGTGCGACTGAACATTCCGCAGGATACGGATTACATCATCACACCGCTCGTCGAGGAGATCGGCACGCTGGCAGCGAAGAGTTCCATGAGCATCCCGGTTACGATTCGGCACCGGGCGACTCCCGCGGGCGGTTTCAAGGCCGACGCCAGCGGAGCCATACCAAAAGCGGGGGGCTGCGGCGTGGAAGTGCACTCGTGCCTGCCCAAGATTCCACTGAGCGTGGGGTATTACTACACGTGCGGCCCGAACAATGTTTTGCAGCAACGCCCGATCGATCTGACGCCGATCTGCGTGGCGCAGGAGGCTTACAAATGTTTGCAGAGCATCCTGGGCGCGTTCGCCGTGGATGCGGTGCAGGGAAACCTCTACAAGGCGAGCTGTGAAATCATCGATGCACTCATCCAATGCGCCGGGTATGAACTCTCGGAGTGCCAGAAGGCGGCCATTCAAATTAGCTGCCGCACCGTGGTGGGCGGGTTGACGGGTGGCCTGACGGGCGCGGCGGCGGGTTTAGGCTCGGGGTTGGCTGGCTCGCTCGGCTGCCTGTGCGATTTGATCTCACGCTTCCTCAATTGGCTGGATTTTGACATTCCTGATGTGCAACTCCGCGGCACGCCACCCAGCGGCGGCGGCTGGAGCATTGGCTTCACTCCTGTATTCAACACGCCCGGCGGAACGGACGGCGCCGCGTGTAACTCGCCCGCTGTCGCCCGGACGAAAGGCCTATCGATCCTGCCCGCACCGCCACCGCCGCCTCCCGCTCCGGCGGCAAAGACGAGCAAAACGACAACGGGTGGCGTTTGCGCGAAAGTGCGGATTCGTCTCGAACAGGAAGCCGTCATGACGCGCGCGGCGTTTCTCGGCACGCTGGAGATCGACAACGACGGCGGCGACAGCATCACGGGGATTCAAGTGACGCTCGACATCCGGGATTACGGCGAGAACTCCGTCAGCGATCGGTTTGCCCTGCGGCCGCCGCAATTGGCGGGATTGTCGGACGTGAATGGTGGCGGCGTGATCGCGGCGGGCGGTTCCGGTTCGGCGCAATACACATTCATTCCTACGCGCGACGCCGCGCCCATGGCTCCGGCCACGTATCACATCGGCGGGACGCTGCGTTACATCGAAGGCGGCCAGGAAGTAATCGTGCCGCTGCTCTCGTCCACGATTACGGTGTTCCCTGATGCGCGATTGGAACTGAAGTATTTCCAGCAGCGCGATGTTTACAGCGACGATCCGTTCACCGCGGCCGTGGAACCGGCAGAACCATTTGCCCTGGGCATTCTGGTAAAAAACAACGGCGCCGGTGCGGCGAAGAATTTCCGCATCACGTCCGCGCAGCCGACGATCATCGAGAACGAGAAAGGGCTGCTGGTGGACTTCAAAATTATCGGCACGCAGGTCGGCACGCAGGCGCTGGCGCCAACGTTGACGGCGAACCTGGGCACCATTCCCGCCGGTGGTTCTCAAGTGGCGCAATGGCTTTTTACTTCGTCGTTGCAAGGGAAGTTCACGGAATACACCGCCAGCTTCGTGCACGTCGATTCGCTCGGTTCATCCAATCTCTCGCTCATCGACAGCGTGGAAATCCATGAACTGATCCATCCGGTGCGGACGGCGCGGCCAGGCGATGACAGCTTGCCCGACTTCCTGGTGAACGATGATCCAGACGCGGCGAATTTCCCCGACAGGCTGTATCTCAGCGATGGCACCATCGCAGTCGTCCATCCAGCGGCGAATCCAGCCGTTGATGCCCCTGCGTCTTTCAACGATCTCCAGGTGCAACTGACCGCAGCGATGACAGGCGGTTGGAATTATTTCCGGCTGCCCAATCCGGGGCCGAACTTTCAACTCTACCGCGTGATGCGTTCGGACGGACGTGAACTGCTCGTGGGCGACAATGTTTGGACAACCGATCGCAGTTTCCCTTCGGCGCAAGCGGGCGTGCTCCGCGAGCATTTGGTTCATCTCCTGGATTTCGATGGCACTGGCTCTTACACGCTCCACTTCCGTTTCGAAGACAGTGTCGCGCCCGCAGTGCTCGACGTGGTGGATGTGTCGCCGAATCCACAGACCAATGCCGTTGCGTTCGTGGATGTGATCTTCTCGGAGCCGATCGACTTGAGCACGTTCGATTACCAGGACGTGACGCTCACGCTCGATGGTGGCTCCAACTTGATCAACAATTCGGTGGCCGTCGCGTTGGTTTCCAACAGCACGTATCGCATCGAGGGCCTGGCCGGTTTGACCGCGGCCGATGGAAATTACGAACTGAGAATTCTCGCTGCCGGCATTCTCGACTTCGGCGGAAACGCAGTGACCAATTCAGCTTCGCAAAGCTGGGACAAGGGAACGATCGCACCAGTGATCGTTTCGCTGGAGAACGTTTCGCCTGATCCGCGCAACACGCCGGTTTCGACTTTGGATGTGACCTTCTCACAGCCCGTCGATCCCGCGACATTCGATGCGACGGACCTGACGTTGACGCGCAACGGCGGGGCGAATCTCAGCGGCACGCTCACCGTGACACCGCTTTCCACCACGACGTTCCGCATCAGCGGCCTGCTTGATGCGACTGCCGGATCTGGCGCTTACGCGTTCACGATTTTCGGCGCGGGAGTGCAGAGCATTGGTGGCAGTCCCGGCGCGGGCGTCCGTTCCGAGGAATGGTTGATGGACGCGAACGGACCGACGGTGGCCGCAGTGGAACAACTCACCACGGACCCGCGCAGCATCGTGGTGCAATCACTCGACGTGACGTTCTCGGAAGCAATCGATCCGGCCACGTTCAATCACAGCGACATCACTCTCACGCGCAACGGCGGGCCAAATTTGATCACGGCCGCCATGCAAGTGACGCCGGTGAGCGCAACGACTTATCGCATCAGCAACTTCAATTCAGTCGTGGGAAATGAGGGCGCTTACTCGCTGACCGTCAGCGCGGCGGCGGTGACTGATCTCGCCGGCAACGCTGGCACTGGAGTCGGTTCCGAAACCTGGGTCATGGACACCGAAGTGCCCGCCGCGCCGACGAACCTGGCCATTGTTCCCGATCGCGGCATCTCCGCGACGGACGGCTTGAGCAATACGAACGCGCCGGCGGTCACGGGCAATTTGGGCGAAACCAATTTAACAGTGCGGCTCTTCGACGTGACACGAGGGACGGACTTTGGCGAAGCGACGGTGACCGGCACGACGTTCAGCCGCACGTTGGATCTGGTGGGGGCGGGAACTCATCGCATCCGCGCTTACGCCGTCGATGCTGCGGCGAATGTTTCTGCGGACAGGTTCTTCGATGTGTTCGTGGATTTGCAGTCGCCCCTGATCGCGATGTCGCCGGTGCTGCCAACCCCACGCACCAACGCCGTCGTCTCGATAGATGTGAGTTCCTCTGAAGCGCTCAATACCAACACATTCACTCACGCGGACCTGATGCTCACGCGCGATAATGGCACGAACAATTTGGTCACCAACACCGTCACGATTCAGCTAGTCTCCAGCAATTTGTATCGCGTCAACGGGCTGGCGCCATTGACCGAAGCGCCGGGGAATTATTTGCTGACGCTCAACACGGCCAACGTCGAAGACCATGCCGGCAACAGCGGCGTCGGCGTCATCTCGAACGCCTGGCAGCGATTGGGCATCAACACGGCGCCGCAACTGACTTCCATTCCCAATCAATCCATTCCAGAGCGGAACGAACTGACGTTCACGGTGGCGGCGAACGATCCGGATGTTCCAACGAATGTCGTCACGTTCAGTCTCGATCCGGGCGCGCCCTCAGGCGCCGCCATCGATCCGAACACTGGCGTGTTCACATGGACGCCAACGGAAGAGCAGGGGCCGGGTTCCGTATCCATCACCGCGCGCGTGAAGGACAACGGCGTGCCGAGCCTGAGCAGCACGAGGACTTTCTTCGTCACGATCAATGAAGTGAACGAACCGCCGGCGCTCGCTGCCATTACGAATCAAGCCGCGTATGTGGGAACGCTTTTGAATGTTTTGAATTTCGCCACGGACCCGGATGTTCCGGTAAACCAATTGACCTTCGCGTTGGGCGCAGGAGCGCCGGCGGGAGCGCGCATTCATCCGGCCAGCGGGGTCTTCACCTGGTCGCCACCGCCCGCGGCCGCCGGCACCACGAACCAGTTCACCATCATCGTCACGGACAACGGCAACCCGCCCTTGAGCGACGCGAAACCTTTCACGGTCATCGTGGGCGACTTTTTGGATTTATTTCTCGGCTTCACCATCCTGCAAGCGGGCCAAACCGGCAGCGTGCCCGTGAGCATCGCCGGCAATGTGGGGCCGACCAACGTCACCTTCGCGCTGCAAGTGTCGTCGGCGCGGCTGACCAACCTTTCATTGCAAAGTCCCGCTCCTGAAACTGGCGCGCTCTCACTCGAACCCGTGGGCGGCGATGCTTATCTGCTCCGCATCGCCGCGGCTCCAGGACAAGTACTCTCAAGGGCGCAGCCGATGGCGCATCTGGCATTTACGGCCGTGTTGAATCAAACGTCCGCGTTCGTTCGATTGCGCCTCTCGGACTTGGACGCACAGCAGGCCGATGGCGAGTTGGTGCCAAAGACCTTGGCGCGCGAAGGGCGAATCGCGGTGATCGGCGCAGCGCCGTTGCTCGAAGCATTGTTCTCCACCAACAAGGAGCGCACCGTCGTTCTTTATGGCACGCCCGGGAAAAACTACGCCGTGGAATGCGCGACCAACCTGTTGAGCCCCACCTGGACGTTGTTCGGACAAGGAGCGCTGACGAATCAATTCCAACGATTCGAGGCCGGCCCGACGAACCAGACGTTGTTTTACCGCGCGCGCGAGCAATAGCTCATCGATCTCCAGAAAAAGGGGTCAGAAAAGAACCAATCGCAAGTTTCAGAAACCTGCGCTACGTGCGCTGCTGGAACGTTTGATGTGTCTCCTCTGGGATGCAATCCCGTTGGGGTGACGATGAGATGCGTGGCCCTGAATCCGTTCTCACGAAATCCAATCGGGATGCCGGGCCGTGGCGTCGAATTCGGTGCCGGTTTTAAAACCTTCGTGCTTGCCCGTCATCGCGGCTTTCTCCGTGCGCGAGAGCAACGTCGTGACTTGTTGCGCCGACATCGGTTTGAACGTCCGCACGGCTTCGAGCGCCTGGTCGAGATACTTCATCTGATCAATGCCGGTGATCACCACCGATGTCGGCAGATTCAAAGCGTAGTGCAGGCACTCGGTCGCATTCGCGTTGCCGCTTTTCAGGATGGCGCCGCTTCCGAGCGGTTTCATCCCGAGCACGCCGACACCGTCTTGCACCAGCAAAGGGAGCACTTGTTTCTCGAAACTGCGGAAGTGCGCATCCATTACGTTCAGCGGCATCTGCACCGCATCGAAACGAAAGCCATGCTGCTTCGCGATCTCGATCATGCGCAGGTGGACGAATGGATCTTTGTGCCCGGTGAAACCGACGTAGCGAATCTTGCCTGCCTTCTTTGCTTCCAAAACCGCCTCCTGCGCGCCGCCTTCGGCGAAAATCCGATCGGGATCTTCCACGCGAATAATCTCATGATGCTGCAACAAGTCGATGCGATCGGTCTGCAATCGACGCAACGATTCATCGATTTGGCGCGCGGCATTCTTCTTCGATCGCCCATCAATCTTCGTCATCAGAAATGCTTTTTCGCGATAACCATCACGCAACGCTTTGCCCATGCGCTCTTCGCTACCGCCGTCGTGATAATCCCAGCAGTTGTCCATGAAGGTGACGCCGCGATCGACAGCGGTGCGGACAATCCGAATCCCTTCGTCCTCGCTCGGCGATCCCATGTGAAACCCGCCGATGCCGATCGCCGACACCTTCTCGCCGGTGCGTCCGAGCGTGCGATAGATCATGTCGCCGCTCTTCGATTCCGCCGCCCACGCGTGCGCGCCCGCGCCCACTGCGAGGCCCGCCGCGACCGTCGTTTTCGTGAACTCCCGCCGCGTCACGCCTTCAGCGGAGGATTCGTCAGTTGTTGGGTCACGATGAAGATTCGGGTTGAACGATTCGCGCATAAGAACTCCTTGCCGTCTAACCTCCCCACACGCGCGCCGACGTCAACTGCTTTGTCGCGACGCCGCGAAGGAGAGCGCAACTCGACACACGCACCAGCCGATCGGACGGATCGTATCGATTGCGGTGGCAAGCGCAGCGCGACACCGCTTTTGGATGCGCCCGTCGAGGAACTACACGCCCTGGATCAACGGCGGCAACGGGACGTTGATGGCATCCGCAATGCCACGGATCAGTTCCGCTTCGTTCACGTTCACCAAACCGTCCGCTGCGACGGTCTCAGCGCACGCATCCAATAATTTCAGCCTGATGTGCGGAACAGCCTGGGCGAAGCGTGTCAGCGCGCGGTCGAGTTCTGCCACACCGCAGTGGGCGATAGGCAGCAATTTCAAGCCGTCGAACATTGGCAGTTTGTCCAAGCCGCGGGAGAACGCATTAAGCACCTCAGTCGCAGAACCGCTCCCGGAATTCGCGAGCGCCGAGAGCAGAATGGCGAAATCGTCCGCGAGCGGAGTGAACGAGTAGTATTGAATCAGCGCCGACCGCTTCGCTTCCCAGTGCGCCTCAACGTGATGCGCGATGATTTTTTTCAGCACGAACTCGAAGACGTCGATGCCGCCGTCGCAGCCGACGAGTTGATCGAGTAATGCGCTGACCTGACGCCATTGCGGCAACGACATCTGACGTAGCGCGGGTAGTGCGAGTGACAGCAGCGGCAATCGGACGCGCGAATCGAATGCAGCGAGTTGCCGCGCGTAAGCTCCGGTTTCAGCCGCGAGTGCTGTATTGAAAGCGGTGAGTTGCTGCAACTGGCGTTCGCGGACTTCCGGCGCATTCCCCAGCACGAACGCAAACATCAAAGCCGTGGCGCTCCACGAATTCTTCGTCGCGTTGCGGAGTGAGACTGGGATGTTTTCGATCAGGTCTGCCGCGTAGTGAACCGACACCGAACGGCCCGAGCGGCGCGCAATGTCTGCGGCGCGAATCACTGGCGCGTTGCGAGGAATCGCTCGCCCGATAGCTGCGAATGGTGAGACGTTGGCGACTTGCGCAACAGGCTCGGCTACTTCAATGACTCGGGGGAATTTTCCGGAGAAGCTCGGATCCAGACGGCGAATGCGTTCATCGAGCGACGGATGCGTGGCCATCATTTCCAACCACGGATCTGAGATGCCGTTGCTGAAAAATAGATGACTCACGGACTCGGCTTGTGCCGAGTGCAGCCGCGAACCGGAGCTACAGCCGCCGATCTTCTTCAATGCACCCGAGAGGCCGTCGGGATTGCGCGTGAACTGAACAGCCGAAGCGTCAGCGAGATACTCGCGCTGCCGACTGACCGCCGCCTGAATGATGCGACCGAGCAACACTCCCAAATAACCAATCGCCACCAGCAAGCAACCGAGCAGGATGACGACGAAAACACCACCGCCCGATTTACGTCGGAACGTTCGACCCCAGTCCATCTCGAGCAACACGCGCCCCGCGATGTAGATTCCAAACAACCCATGCAGCAGACCGAGCAAATGAATGTTCAGCCGCATGTCGCCGTTCAGGATGTGGCTGAACTCGTGTGCGATGACGCCTTGGAGTTCGTCACGCGTGAGATGTTTCAGGCAGCCACGCGTCACGGCGATTGCCGCATCACCAGGCGCGTATCCGGCCGCGAAGGCATTGATGGCGCGTTCGGATTCAAGAACGTAAATCTCCGGAACAGGAACGCCGGACGCGATGGAAATTTCTTCGATGACATTGCGCAATTGACGCAGCGCCGGATCAACCGGGCTTGGACTTACGAGTTTGCCTCCCATCATTTCCGCGACAGCACCTCCGCCGCTGCGCAATTCAATCACTCGCCAGAGCGTGCCTGCGCCGATGACGAGCAGCGTCCCCAGCGAACTCCACAACAATAGCTGCGGGTAAATGAACGCGATCTCGTGATCGACGTGCCCGCGCTCCAGAGCGAACGGGAGAACCAGTCGCAGCGCGCAATACACCGCGAACACGATCACTGCGATCGCGAAGCAGTAATAGACCAGCAACACACCGGTCCGTCGGTGCGCCGCCTTCTGGTGTGCGAAGAATGCTGTGGGACGACTCGTGTGAGCCGCTTCGTTCATGATGCGACGCGGGTCAGGTGAAACTCACCTTCGGCGCTTCTTTCTGCTCGGGACGGTCCACGATGAACATCTCGGCAGGTGTGAAGTTGAACATGCTTGCGATGATGTTGGTGGGAAACGTTTCGCGCTTCGTGTTGTACTCCATCACGGAATCGTTAAAGGACTGGCGCGCGAAGCCGACACGATTTTCCGTCGAGGTCAGTTCCTCCATCAAGCGGTTCATCGTGCTGTCGGCTTTCAGATTTGGATACGCCTCGGCCACCGCGAAAAGCCGCGACAAGCTTCCCGCCAGGCTCGCCTCGGCGCCAGCGAGCGCCTTCATGGTGCCGGCATCACCGGGATTTGCCGCCGCGAGCGCGTGCGCGCCAGACGCGACATTGCGCGCCGAGATCACGTTCTCGAGCGTCTCGCGCTCGTGCTTGAGATAACCTTTCGCGGTCTCGACGAGGTTCGGGATCAAGTCGTAGCGGCGCTTCAACTGCACATCGATTTGCGCGAAGGCGTTCTTGAAGCGATTGCGCAATACCACCAGTCCGTTGTACGACGCGACGCCAAACAACAGGATCGCGGCAATCACCGCGACGAATCCAACAAGGGCATAGATCATATCGTTCCTTTTTGTTGGCGCAGTGTGGGCGTGGGAGTTCAAGCGGCCAATTGGAAATTACGGCGGGCAATTCCAAAAAAATGAAAGCGACTCGCGGTTTGGTACTGCCGTCCATTCATCTGAACTTTCGCTCTCAAGGCGCTGCCTCGACGTGCCGATGGGCGGGAAGGGTTTAGAAGGGTTTATTATGGGCAACGAACACATTCTGGTGGTGGAGGACGTCCTGCTGGTGAGGAACCAGTTGCGGGCACGCCTGAAGGAAACGGGATACAAGGTGAGTGTCGCCAGCAAAGTGTCTGACGCGTTGCACCTGGTGCGAACGGAAATGCCGGACCTGGTGGTCCTGGACCTGACACTTCCCGAAGAAGATCCGTTTGCCAGCCTCACCGATGGTTTTGCTTTTTTGCGACTTCTGCGCAGCACCTACGCGCAAGCCGACGCCGCGGTCATCATTTACTCCGCCAACCGAACACCCGACGTAGAAGCGCGCGCGATGTCCATGGGCGTCTCCGCGGTCATTGAGAAGAAACAGGGCCTCACCGCGTTGATAACTGCCATTCGCTCAGCCTTGGACGAACGCAGGCCGAAGGACTCTGTCGTAACGCCGGAGTAAGGCGATGGTCGCGCCGCTCACAGCGGCGGCTACTGTTTCAAAAATGCGCGGATGAGCGGATGGATTTCACCGTGAAGCGCCGCGCGCTCCGGCTGAAACAATGTCCCGACAAAGAATCGTGCGTGCTCCCACTCTATTGCACGTGGTTCGCCGGCGTCAGATCGCGCCACCACGGCAAGACCGGCGCCAGCGAGCAGGCGCTCGTATTGAGGGTTCAATCCAAACGAGCAGTGAAACCCCTCTTCACGCGGTGCGCCGTACCAATTTGCGAACCTGCTTCCCGTGACCGGCACAATGCTCTCGGAGCGCTCGACCAGCGAACACGCCAGCCGGGACACGACGGGAAATGCCGCTGTGGGTTCCAATTCTTCATGCGCGGCGTTGTGATGTCCCAAAATATTCCGCGCCACTTCCATTGCGGCGTG
>DATHEW010000003.1:0-2125 GCA_035318425.1 Candidatus Acidiferrum sp.
TGACCAGAGACAATCATCTGCGATTTTTTTCGGTCTCAGCAAGATTTAACGTGACGCTGGTTGGCACCGGCGTGAAGGAGATCAGTCCAAATGTATTCCACATCGGCCCTGAAGATAATTACTGAGCCAATCGTTTCAGACGACAAGCGTTTCGCAGTTTCTCACCGGCAGGAACTGATTGACGGTTTTGACCAGGCCAAACTTACCGCTGCACGCGTCGCCCTAGTTGGCGCTGGCGGGATCGGTAGCGAGGTGGCTGAAGGGCTCTGTCGCAAAGGCGTTGGTCATCTTTTATTTCTCGACCATGACGTGGTGGAATACACGAACCTGAACCGCCAGCACTTCTTCAAAGAAGACATCGGGCAGCCGAAGGCGCACTGCTTAGTGCGCAACCTTGCGCCTCATTGCCACGCAGGAACGATCTTAGAGGGTTATTCGCATTCGTTCGAAGACGCTGTCGCCATGAAACTTGAACTGTCGGCGTCAGTGATCGTGTGCGGGGTCGACAACAGTGCGGCGCGGGTGGCTGTGACCCGTTACTTCTTGCCGCTTGGAATTCCGGTGATCTTCATTGCGGTTGATCTCTTGGCCGAGTGCGGTCACGTTTTCGTGCAGGAAAGCACAGCCGGTGCTCCGTGCTTTGGCTGCGCGTTTCCAAACTCCCTTTCACCGCGTAAGGCGCCGTGCTATGTGCCGGCGTCCAAGGATATCCTCAAGGTCACGGCGGGACTCGCGCTGTACGCGATTGATTCACTGCTGATGGCTCGGAAGCGCAACTGGAACTTCCGCCGTCATCATCTCGCCGGCTTCGCGCCGGACGTGTTGGAAGCGATCGAGCAGAATCGCGACTGCCGACTCTGTAACCCGAAACAACAAGGCTCCTCCGACGTAGCTACACCCGGAGATTCTACAGGGAATTCCCTTTGACCCTTTATGACGCGGAACAAGACCATCCGGCTGCGACTGAGCGAAGACGAACTCGGCAAACTGAAGAGCATCGCAGGTAAACGAGGCGTGTCCTCTCTGCTGCGTCTGAGCGCCCTGGCTCTCAATCACCGGGAGCAACAAGCCGAACGTCTGCGCCTGATCGGCGAAGTCGCCAGGATCAGAAATACACTCGCCAACGTCGCGCGCACGTTCGAGTTGCGACCGCTGCTCGACCAACTGCACATCGTTTCGAGGCTCATTGCCATCGAACGCGAACTCGCAAGACTGAACCACAAATGATCATCGGATTCTCACATCACTCCGGCGCCGGCGGTAGTGGCCCAGTTCTCGATTACTTAACGGGGTATCTCGTTAATGGCGAGAGACGGGCCGTTGCGCCGGAAGTTGTCCGCGGCGATGCGAAGGCCGTCGCCGACATCATCGACGCACTTCCCTTCCAGCGGCGGTACACGTCGGGTGTTTGTTCATTTGCGGCCGAAGATGTCGTCACGCCGGAAATTCAGGAAGACATCATGAATCGATTTGAGGGAGCCGCATTCGCCGGTATCCCACCCGACCGCCGAAGCATCGTCTGGATCGCCCATCGCGATAAGGGGAGGTTAGAACTCCATTTCGTCGTCCCACGCGTAGATTTAGGAACTGGAAAATCTTTTAACGTGGCCCCACCGACACCGGCGAGCCGACGTCTGTTCGATACGCTCCGTTCGGGAATCAATCGGCGGTACGGTTTTCGCGACCCGAACGATCCGAAGGCCAGGCAGGATGTTTCACTTCCTTCTCATGTCGCCAAAGCTGCGGCTCAAGCCAAGCGACTCGGTAAGTCTGCAAAAAAGGATGTTCGCGAAGTCATTACGGAGCGCTTGTTGACGCAGGCGCGTGATGGAGCCGTTCGGAGTCGGGCGGACGTCGTTCGTTTTCTAATACAGGAAGGCTTCGGAATCACTCGTTCAGGAATAAATTACATAACCGTCGCGTGTCCTGATACCGGCGAACGCGTTCGTCTTAAAGGTGACATTTACCGCGATAATTTCAGTCCCCGGGATTTGACCCCGGAAACACCACGCCAGAATCCAGCCGAGTTGCTTCAACTCGATCGAAGTCTTCAAAAATTGGTCGTAGCGCGTTCCCTGTTTCATCAGGCGCGTTACGCCATCACTGAACTAGCGCCCGTCCCACT
>DATHEW010000004.1:0-2196 GCA_035318425.1 Candidatus Acidiferrum sp.
GACGAAACCGACGGGCCGCTCGTGCGGTTAAAAGATGGTTCGGTGATCGCGGCAATTAATGGACGAACGACCAACGGCCCGCCGGACGTCGCAGGGATTTTTCGTTCCACTGACAAAGGAAAAAGTTGGAAGATGCTTTCCACCATCAAAGCTGAACACGATCTGGTTGAAGTCACAGTTGCGGAGTTGCCGGACGGACGCTTCGTCATGATGGCGCGTCCTGAAGGCGACATTTGTTGGTCGAGTGACAAAGGTAAAACATGGACGAAGCCCGTGACGTTCGGGATGAGACTGTTTGCGCCGAGTCTTTATGTGCTGCGCGATGGGACGCTCGTTTGTCTGCACGGTTCTTACGCGCCGGGTCACCCGGGATTGAGAATTATTTTCAGCCACGATGGCGGCGAAACATGGATTGCTCCCGCGCGCGACCACGGGTTCCTCGTCGATAACGCCTATGGCTACGGCAAAGCCATGGAACTTGAGGACGGCTCGCTTTTCATTTCGTATCTTGCCACCGGCGGACACTCCACCACTGACGCGCAACAAAATGGAATTCGCTGCATTCGTCTGCGGGTACGTGCGGATCATTCTGGAATCGATCTTTTGCCCGCGCCGAATCGCAAGTAATTATTTGACCTGGCGCTTATGAAAAATTTTATAAAGCAATTGCTGCGGCGCGTCACAGCCCCGGCAATTTTACTCGTGATACTTTCACCTTTTGTAGCGCGAACGAAAGATGTTGTCTCAACACACGAAGCGAACGTGCCGCTCGAAATATCTTTCACCGCGACCAAACCTCACGACGACCCGTTTAACACTGTTCAGGTAAATGTTCTCTTCACCGACGCAAAGGGCGCGACAAAACTTGTCCCCGCGTTTTGGGACGGAGGCAGTGTTTGGAAAGTTCGGTACGCCTCGTCGGTTCTCGGCGAACATCGTTGGAAATCGCAATGCAATGATACTTCAGATTGGGGACTGAATGACGTCGAAGGCGCAGTGGAAATCAAACCTTACACGGGGAAGAACCCCCTTTTCAAACATGGCCCCATTCGAGTCGCACCGGACAAACGTCACCTGCAACACGCAGATGGCACGCCGTTCTTCTGGCTAGGCGACACCTGGTGGATGGGGCTGTGTCATCGACTTCATTTTCCAGATGAGGTCAGGCAACTCGCGACTGACCGAAAGCAAAAAGGATTCAACGTCATTCAAATCGTCGTGGGGTTGTATCCCGATATGTTTCCGTTCGATCCGCGTGGCGCGAATGAAGCGGGGTTTCCGTGGACGACCAATTACACGAGCATTCGCCCGGAATATTTCGACGCGGCGGACAAGCGCATTCGTTACCTCATCGATGAAGGTTTCACGCCGTGCATCGTCGGCGCGTGGGGATACTTTTTGCCGATGATGGGCGAGACGCGCGCGAAACAACATTGGCGCGAACTCATCGCGCGTTACGGCGCGTGGCCAGTGACGTGGTGCGTCGCCGGAGAAGCAAACCTCCCGTGGTATCTGGCGAAAAATTTTCCTTACGACGACCGCGAACAAGTCAAAGGCTGGACCGAAGTCGCTCGTTACATTCGCGCGACCGATCCATTTCATCGCCTCACGACCATCCATCCTACTGGGATTGGAAAACTGAATGCGCGCTGGGCCATCAACGATGCTTCCCTGATTGATTTTGACATGCTGCAAACTCCGCACGGTGAAGCCGCCGCCATCGCACCCACGGTTGCCGCGATGAATCACGCTTTTCAACTTCCGCCCGCCATGCCGGTCATCAACGGCGAAGCGGCTTACGAAAATCTCGGTGGAGGAATTCCCGCCGAATGGCCGCGCGCGATGTTCTGGCTCTGCATGATCAACGGCGCCGCAGGGCACACCTACGGCGCGAACGGAATCTGGCAAGTCAATCGACGCGAAAAGCCGCACGGGCCATCGCCGCATCACACCGACGCCAACGGTTACGGAACGATTCCGTGGGACGACGCGATGCGCTTGCCCGGCTCGCAACAAATTGGGAACGCGAAGAAGTTTCTCGAAAAATTTCCGTGGCAAAACTGCGTGCCGATGCCGGAATCCGTCCGCTGGGAAGCGCCAGTCACGCCGAAGTGGAGCAATTGGATCTGGTTTCCTGAAGGCGATCCACGCGTCGATGCGCCGGTGGAAGCGCGTTTCTTTCGCCGCACATTTGAT
>DATHEW010000005.1:0-3285 GCA_035318425.1 Candidatus Acidiferrum sp.
GTTGAAGAACCACATCACCGCCGGTGTGACGCTCTCGATGAAGAACATGTTCGGCCTGACGCCGAATTCGCTTTATGGCGACCAGGCTGGCAACGAGGACGCCACTGCCGGACGCGGCCCGCTCCACAACCGCAACGACAAGGTAAAGCTGCCGGGAATTAAAGAAGGCATCACCTCCAACGAAGCGACCTGGCGCGTGCCGCGAATCATCGTGGATGAGATTGCCGCGCGGCCGATTGACATCGCGGTGATTGACGGCATTACGTCGATCAGCGGCGGTGAGGGCCCATGGTGCTCGAACGCCGGCCCGCTGAACTTTACGAACCCGGGGGTAATCATCGTGGGGTTGAACCCGGTATCGACCGACGCGGTGGGCACGGCGGTGATGGGATACAAAGATCCGCGGGCACTGCGCGGCACGAAGCCATTTCACTTTTGTGACAATCATCTGCTCATGGCGGAGCAAGCGGGCCTCGGCATCGCCGACCTCGCCAAGATCGATGTGCGCGGCATGACGATCGAGAAGGCGCGTTACAATTACGCGTGGCTTTGAGCCGCCCAGACGCGCAACAAATACGTGCGCAGCGCAGCATTCAAATGACAATGCGGCGCGTCACAATCTTGCGCTTCCGATATTCTTTCTGCACCTTGCCGCCCTGATTTTCTCAGATGAGTGACGCAAAAAAATCTTCCGATCCGAACGGTGACGCAAACCCCACGCCGAAATCGGTGGCTAAACCGAACGGCAACGGTCATGCCCACGTGGAAGTCGAGCCGGTGGCGAGCACTGAACTCGATCATCGGCCGTTCAAGCCCGGGAATCACGATCAACCGCTGCACAAGCGGGTGGATCGCAACTTTCTCGATTACGCCAGCTACGTGATTCGCGACCGCGCCATTCCGAATCTCTCGGATGGATTGAAGCCGGTGCAGCGCCGGATTCTCTGGGCGATGCACGAGACGGACGATGGCCGGTTCACGAAAGTCGCAAACGTCATTGGGGATGCAACGAAGTATCATCCGCATGGCGAAGCAGCCATCGGTGATGCGCTCGTTGTTTTAGCGAACAAACGCTACTTGATCGATCGGCAGGGGAACTACGGAAACATCTTCACGGGCGATCCCGCCGCCGCGCCGCGCTACATCGAATGTCGTCTTAGCGAACTTGCCCGCGCTGAGATCTTCAATGATGAGTTGACTGAGTTCGTCCCGAGTTACGACGGGCGCAAACGAGAACCCATCGCGTTGCCATCGAAGCTCCCCATGCTGCTCATGCTCGGGACGGAAGGCATCGCTGTGGGAATGTCGTGTCGAATCCTGTCACACAATTTCATCGAACTTCTTGAGGCCCAGATCGCGATCCTCAAGAAAGAGAACTTCAAATGTCTGCCGGATTTTCAGACCGGCGGCCTGATGGATGCGCGCGAATACGCTGATGGCAAAGGTTCGATCAAGGTTCGCGCGAAAATCAAAGCGAAGGACGAGAGCACCGTCGTCATCAAAGAAATTCCGCCCACGACCACGACGGATTCGTTGATCGCGTCGATCGAAGATGCGTCGCGCAAAGGCAAGCTGAAGGTCAAATCCGTCAACGACTTCACTTCCGAGGACGTGGAGATTGAGGTGAAAGCGCCGGCGGGCTTGAGCGCGGAGCAGTTGATCGATGCGCTCTACGCGTTCACGGATTGCGAAGTTTCCATCTCCAGCCGCATTACGGTGATCCGCAACAACCGTCCCGTGGAGATGACCGTGAGCGAAGTATTGCGCGCGAACACGGACCAACTCGTGGACGTGATGAAGCGCGAGTTGGAGCTAAAGGAACGGAAGCTCCAGGAGGAACTGCACGCGCGCACGCTCGAACGGATTTTCATCGAGGAGCGCATCTATAAAAAGATCGAGCAGTGCAAGAGCAACGAAGCGGTTTACGCCGCAGTGCATGAAGGCTTGAAGCCGTTTCGCAAGGAATTACTGCGCGACGTGACTGACGCCGATGTCGAGAAGTTGCTGGCGGTTCGCATCCGCCGCATCTCGCTCTTCGACATCAACAAACACCGCGAAGAGACCGAGCGGATCAAAGGCGATCTCGCCGAAACCCGAAAACATCTCAAGAACCTGATCAAGCACGTCATCGCGCATCTCGAAGGATTGATCGCGAAGTATGGACCGATCTATCCACGGCTAACCAAGAGCAGTCGCTATGACGAAGTGGACGCGAAGGAAGTGGCGTTCAAGGCGTTCAAGGTCGCCTATGATCGCGAGAGCGGATATGTGGGCCACAAGGTTTCCGGCGAGGAATTTCGCGTGGACTGCACCAAGTTTGACAAGCTGCTGATGGTGTTTAAAGACGGGCACTACAAGCTGACCGAGTTGCCGGAGAAATTGTTCGTGGGGCCGGACCTTTATTACTGCGGACTGCCGGAACGCGATCGTGTGTTCACGCTTGTTTACACGAATCGCGATGCGACTTACATCAAGCGCTTCACGTTCGGCGGCATCATCACGAACCGGGAATATTTCTGCATCCCAGAGAAGTCGCGCATCCTTTTCTTCGAGCCGGAAACGCCGAAGGAAATTTTCATCCGCTACAAAGCGGCGCCTTATCAGAAGATCAATCAGCAGACCTGCGATCCAAACGAGGTCGAAGTGAAAAGCGCGAAGACGCGCGGCCGGCAAATCTCGATCAAGGAAGTCGCCGCCGTGAATTCAAAGCCGCCGCGCGGTTGGGACGCAGAAGCGCCGACGACGAAGCTGCAGTTTGTGTAGCTATAGCGTTTGATTTCCAAAACGAGGGGCGACGCGCTGCCGAGCGTTGCGGCGACCGCGCAGGTTTGCCCCACCTTTTCGGAACTCAATTTCGGCAGTCACTTTAATCGCCGGGAACTGTTCCGTCGGCGCTCCAGCCATAGCTCAGCCGCTTTCACTCCGCGCAAGACAATCAGCGCCAGCGCCGTGACACATGCCGCGAGCAGGAAGCGTTCGACGGCGACGGATACTCCCACCGCTGCGGACAGCAACAGGCACGCTGCCGTCGTCAGGCCTTCCACTGTTTCAGCCTGGTTGCGGCGGAAGATTGTTCCTGCGCCGAGAAAACTGACGCCGGTGACGATTGCCTCAACGATACGAATCGGATCGGTTTGCAAGCGCAGGCTGCTGCTGTCCGTCCCGTGAAAGGTGAACTCCTGAATCAACGCGTGACCCAATCCCACCAGCAACGACGCCGCGCCGGCAACCAACATGTGCGTGCGCATGCCGGCGGGCTTGTGCGCCACCTCCCGTTCCAAGCCG
>DATHEW010000006.1:0-4466 GCA_035318425.1 Candidatus Acidiferrum sp.
CTTCCAGTCTTCTACATCCTCGGCGCGCATCATCAGTTCACCGAGCGGAATGAGTGTCGAGTTCGGCAGCGACACGAAGGCGTGCTCTTCAGGTTGACGCACGTCGAGGAGGTGTGGTGGCTTCGCGGTCTTGAGTTTCGCGTCGAGTTCGGTGGGCGCCATAGGGTTAAAGGAATCAGTTAACTGATTCACTGACCTACTGATTACTGTTTCACTCGTTCATCGCCGAAAGATACCGCTCGCACTCGATCGCCGCGGCACAGCCCATTCCCGCGGCAGTGATCGCCTGGCGATAGACGCGATCGGAGCAATCGCCGGCAACGAAAATGCCCTCCACGTTGGTCGATGCACCGGCCGTCGGAATGATGTATCCCGCGTCGTCCATGTTGATCACGCCTTTGAAGAGCTGCGTATTCGGCACGTGACCGATGGCGACGAAGACGCCCGCGCAATCAATGACGCTCTCGGCGCCGGTCTTGAGATTCTTCACCCGCACGCCGGTGACTTTCGCCGCGGTTTGATCGAGCACATCCGTCACGACCGTGTCCCAGACGGGCTTGATCTTCGCGTGCGCCAGGGTGCGTTCGGCCATGATTTTTGAGGCGCGCAATGTCTCGCGGCGATGAATCAGATAAACGATCGAGCCGAATCGCGTGAGGTAAGTCGCTTCTTCACACGCGGAATCGCCGCCGCCCACGACCACGAGTGGCTTGTTGCGAAACATCGGCAGCGCGCCGTCGCACGTGGCGCAGTAAGTGACGCCCTTTTTCTCCAGTTCGTGTTCGCCTGGAGCATTGAGATGTTTGTGCCCTGCGCCGCTCGCGATGATGATTGTCTCAGCTTCCACGGGTTCGCCATCGACGGTGAGAGTGAACGGGCGCTTCGTGACGTCCACGGCGTCCACGGTAGCGAACTTCACGCGTGCGCCGAAACGCTCCGCCTGTTTCTGCATGCGCGTCATCAGTTCGTAGCCGTCGATGCCTTCGGGGAACCCGGGAAAATTTTCAACAATGCTGGTCGTCGTCAGCAGTCCCCCGGGCATGGTGCCGGAGAGCACGAGGGGATTGAGCTGGGCGCGCGCGGTGTAAAGGGCCGCGGTCAGGCCGGCGCATCCGGTGCCAATAATGACAACTTTTTCCATAAGCCCGCGAACGGTATGGGCTGGCTGGAAAAAATCCAAACTTCAAACATGGAAGACAGCGGCGGAGAGAAAGGATTTGCAAGATGAACAGAATTCAGGACGAATTCCGCTCGGCGAATTGCGTCTTCTCTCGTCGGTGCATCTCATTCGAGCCGTCGTTTTAATTTTCGCACGCGCCAGAAAAAGAAGCCGAAGAAGATCAGCCCGCACACGTTCACGCCCGCGGTGTAGCCGAGCTTGTAGGTGCGTCCGGTGTTGTTGGCGGAGTAGATCGGCACGTCATTTCCGAAGGCGAGATTCGGCAGAGCCATCGGCATCAACGCACCCTGGACGACGCCGTGAATGAAACCCGCGCGTTGATTGCGGTGTTCGAGAGTGGTTTCAGCACGGTTCAAAACCCAGCCGATGACGAGGCCAAGTAAAATGATGTAGGCGATGCGTTGAAGCACGCGCAAGACTTTGATCAGGATTGAGGTTTGAGGGCGAACGGGCGCAACGGTCATGTAGCGAACAGCATGCTGCTCGGCGCTCGCCCGACGCAATCAGAACCTCATTCGCGGTGCTCTGAGGGGTGCATCTCGACACTGTTCTGAGCTGGACCATGCAGTTGAAACAGAAGCAAACGAAGGAAACGAAGCGGGGACCGAGGGAATTTTAGTTCCGGGTCAAGGCGCGTAGCGAACCAAACGGTTCTCCTGACGTTTCCCGGCGAAAGCGAAGGGACGTATTGGCTCGTTCGCTTCGTTTCCTTTGTTGCCTTCTGTTCTTATTGCATGGTTCCGGATTGGCTTCCAACGCGTGAGAAGGGCGTGAGCGGTAGGGCGTCGCTGTCCTCAGCGCGCCGGAGTGGCATCTCTGTTCTGGCGCGTGCGGTCGAGTCATGCCCGGCGCGCTGAGGACAGCGACGCCCTACCTGCGCCCGTTGTACTTGAGGAACAGGTATCAAGTTACGCCCTGCTCTGATCGCCAGCGGCGCAACCACCGGACCCAGCGCACGGTGTCGTGAAGAGGATGAATTTTGCTCTGCTCGCTGCGATAGATGACGCGGATCGGAACGAACGCGATGCCTTCGCCCGCCGCTGCAAACGCCAGCAACTGCTCCGACTCAATTTCAAAGTGGGTGGAGGCCAAGGGGACGCGCGCCACGGCATCGAGATTGACCAGGCGAAAGCCGCATTGTGAATCGGGGAACATCTGGCCGGCGGCGCGTGAGAGCGTGCGGCTCATGTATCGATTGACGAAACGTCGCACCGGAGGCATGGCGCGCGCGTCGATCATGCGATTGCCCACGATCAGGGAAGCATCACCCCGTTCACCTCGGGCAAAGAAACTCGGAATATCCTCGGGCGCGTGCTGGCCGTCGCCATCGAGTGAAATCGCCCAGGCGAAATTGCGTTTGCGTGCGTGTTCCCAACCGGTACGGAGCGAGATGCCTTTCCCACGCGGAACATCGTGACGCACGACTTCGGCGCCGGCTTCACGGGCGTGTTTAGTAGTATCGTCGGTGGAACCATCGTCGATTACGATCACGTGCGAGATGAACGCCCGGATGCTTCGCACAAGCGGTCCAATGGCGCGCGCTTCATTCAAGCAAGGCACTACGGCGGTGCATTCGGCACTCCAGTTCACGGCGCGGACGCTACGGAATGCATGAGACACTCCAAGCACTTTCAACGCTGTCCTCGCGCGGCTTAGGGCATGAAATCGTTAAGGTGTTGGCCCAAACCACCGATGAATTCAGCAGATGGAACCCCTGGTGCTGGTGATCGATGACGATGAGAGGATGCGCGAGCTGATCTCAGACATCCTCACTGCGTTCAACTACCGGGTGATTCCTGCCGAGTCGTCGGCAGAGGGACTGATGTCCGCTTTCAGCCAGCATCCGGACGTGGTGTTGTGCGATCTGGTGTTGCCGGACGCGCTCGGCTTCGAAACCGCAAAGGCGCTCAGTTCCAACGAAGCCACGCGCGACGTACCGGTGATCTTCATCACGGGCTATCCTTACTTGCGGCAATACTCGGGCATGGAGAACTGCAGTATCCTCGTGAAACCATTCTCCATGAACGCGGTGGTCGCTGCTGTGAGAGAAGCGATTGCGAAACGTGTCGCGGTGGCTCCGGCGCAACCGTGAGTTAGACGAACCCGCTTACGGCAGGTCGCGGATGCGGATGTTTTTGAACTCCACGGGCGCGCCTTCGGATTCCAAACACAGATAACCCCACGCTGGACGGATTTGTGTGCCGCCGGAAACTTCTTCGCCGTTGACCCAAAGACGCACTTCGCCATTGATGGCGCGCACGTAGTAGTGGTTCCACTCACCAATTCCTTTGCTGAGGTTCTTGCGCGGAAAGCTGCGTTCGCCGCTCGGCGAAGTGGGCGGGAACGGTTTCATCTTCGTGGTACCCGTGGGAAACACGTCGCCGTTTGAAGTGAACCACGTGGCCTTCTTGCCGGACTGCTTTTCATATTGCTCGGTGTAGCCGTGATCGAGCGCCTGCACCTCGACGCCCGTGGGGAGACGGCGTCCTTTCCCTCCCGCGAGTTCTTCGATCGATTCGGGCGTGGCCCAGACGAAAATTCCTGAATTGCCGCCGGACTGAAGATGACGCCACTCAGCGACGAGCTCGAAGTTGGTGTGCAGCATGGTCGTGCGCGTGACGCCGATCGGCTTGCCTTTGCAGAACACGTAACCGTTCGTCCAATTGAACGTGTCGGGATCAGTGTTCACGCGGGCGAAATCTTTTTCACCCATCGCATGCCAGCCGAGACCCGTACCGTCGATGAATGCTTTCGTCTGCCCTTCCTGGGCTCGAACTGAGGCAATAACGCACAGACACAACACGGCAGCGGCATGAAGCGATCGGAAAATGTTCATGCCGCCGAGAGTGGTTTGCGGATCGAGATCGTGTCGAGCCTGAGTTCAACCCGAAGTCCAAAGCCGAATCCAACAGAAGGAAACAAAGAGAACAAAGCAAAGGGGTTTTCGACTATTCCAATTCGGTTCCGTTCTGTGCGTGACGAACTTTCGGCAAGCCCTTCTGCCTTCGTTCTTTTCGTTGGCTTCTGTGAAATGAATTTCCGAATCCGGGTTCAATCGTCGCGATTGAACTACTTCGTGGATTCCTGCTGCTGCAGCACCTTCGCATGCACGCGCGCCACATCGCCCATGTAGTGTTTCGGTCCGATGCCGACCGCTTTGTTGATGTGTTCGCGCGCGAGAGCGGGATCTTTCAAAGCATCGAAGTAGAGACCGAGATAAAGATGCGCGTAGAAAAGCGCATCGCCGCTTGGGCGCGCCGCCGCTGCGGACAAAACCTTCTCCACG
>DATHEW010000007.1:0-4643 GCA_035318425.1 Candidatus Acidiferrum sp.
CTCGTGCTGGCAGGAATCGGCTGGGCCTCCTCTTCACGTGCGATCAATCACCAGCAACTCGCGCGCGACATCGCGGCGCGAAATCCTGACTTGCACGCGTTGTTGCTCACGGCTGTCGAGCAGGAGCGCGATCCGGCGACGGGTCGTCTCAGTTACCTCCAGGAACGCGTGCTGAATGATGCGCTGGTGGAAATTCGCCGACACGAAAAACTTCAGCCGGTGCCGCCCCGCACGATGGTTCGCGCCCACTCGTTGCATGCCGTGTGCTGTGCTGCGTTCCTCGGAATTCTGCTGTTGATGCCGCAGGGAAATCGCATTGCCACCAAGCCTTCGTTCCTCGCCTCGGGCGGCGTCACGGTCACGCCGGGCGACGTGAGTCTGGAGAAAGGCAACGGCCTGGTCGTGCTCGCGAAGTTCAACCGAAAGGTGCCCGACGAAGCGGCGCTCGTGATCGTGACGAACGGTGTTGAGCAGCGCATCCCGCTCGCGCGCAACCTGAATGATCCAGTCTTCGGCGGCAGCATTCCTGAAGTCAGGACGTCGCTGAAATATCGCGTCGAGTTTGGCTCGGATCAGACAGAAGACTTCAACGTAACGGTGTTCGAATATCCACGTCTCGACCGTGCCGATGTGTCGATCACGTATCCCGGTTACACCGAATTGCAGCCGAAAAAGATTGCCGACACTCGACGCGTCAGCGCGGTTGAAGGTTCGCAAATGGACGTGGCGTTGCAGCTCAACAAGCCGGTGAAGTCCGCGCGGTTGATCGGCAAAGACAACTCGGTCGTGACGCTGGCAACGGAGACGAATCGCGCGCAGGCGCATCTCGCGGGGTTCAAGTTCGAGAAAAGCCAGAGCTATCAGTTGCAACTCGTGGATGCAGATGGCCGCACGAACAAAATGCTCGCGCAGTTCACCTTCGACGTACTGACGAACCAGCGCCCGCAATTGAAGATCGCCGCGCCGCGTGGCGACCGTCGCGTGTCGCCATTGCAGGAGGTTTCGTTTCAAGCGGAAGCGCAGGACGACTTCGGGCTGCGCGGCTGGGGCCTCACATATTCGATCGGTGGCGACGAGGAGAAGACGCTCGCGCTCGGGGGCACTGCGCCGGCGCACGTGAAGACAAACTTCGCACACTTGATGCGGTTGGAAGAATTGAAGCTGAAGCCCGACCAGCTTATCTCGTATTTCGTGTGGGCGGATGACATGGGGCCGGACGGCCAACTGCGCCGCACAGCGAGTGATTTGTTCTTCGCTGAAGTTCGGCCGTTCGAGGAAATCTTTCGCGAGGGCGAAAGCGCTGCATCCCAACAGCAACAGCAGCAACAGCAACAACAGCAGGGAAATCAAAGTCCCGCCACCAAGCTCGCCGAGCTGCAAAAACAAATCATCAATGCGACGTGGAACCTCGTGCGCAATCACACCAGTCCAAAGCCATCAGAGAAGTATTTGAAGGACGAACCGGTGGTGCGGGATTCGCAGGAGCGTGCGTTGTCGCAGGTCGAGGCGATGCAGGAACAATTGGAGAACGCGCTGATGCAGGAGCACGCGCGCGCTGCGGAAAAGCACATGAGCGCCGCCCTTGATCAATTGAATGCGGCGACGAATTCCATCGCGCCGTTGCCGAAAGCGCTGGCCGCGGAACAGGCGGCGTATCAGGCGTTGTTGAAGTTGCAATCGCGCGAGCATCAGGTCGTGCAGTCGCGTCAACAGCAGCGCGGGCAACAACAAAGCGCCGCGCAGCCCAGTCAATCGCAGCTCAGCCAGCTTGATTTGAAACGTCAGCAGGACCGTTACGAGACCGAGCGCGAAGCGGCGCCACAACTGCCGCAGGACAAGAAGGAACAGCTCGAAGCATTGAACCGCTTGAAGGAACTCGCGCAGCGCCAGGAGGACATCAACGAACGGTTGAAGGAAATGCAGACGGAACTTCAGGCTGCCAAGACCGAGAAGGAACGAACCGAGCTTCAGCGCGAATTGAAACGCCTCCGCGATGAAGAGCGCGAGATGCTCGCGGACATGGACCAGCTTCGCCAACGCATGGAGCAGCCGCAGAATCAGTCCGAGATGGCCGAGGCACGCGAGCAGCTTGAACAGGCGCGACAGGAGGCGCAGAAGGCGTCTGAAGCATTGGAGAAAGAATCCGTTCAGCAGGCCCTCGCTGCCGGCACGCGCGCCGGGCGGCAGCTTGAACAGATGCGCGACGAGATGCGCAAACAAACGTCGGGACAGTTCTCGGAAGAGATGCGGCAGATGCGTACGGACGCTCGTGATCTCGCCGACAAGCAGGAAGAGATTCGCAAAGAGATGCAGGCGCAGAACGACAAGCCGAAGACGTTGAGCGATTCCGGCGAGACGGAACAGCTTGCAAACAAACTCGGCGAACAGAAGCAGGCGGTGACAAACATTCTCGATCAGATGAAGCGCGTCACCGAGCAGGCCGAAGCCGCGGAACCGCTGCTCTCCAAACATCTCTACGATTCACTTCGCCGCACGAGCCAGGGGAATCTCGATCAAGCGCTCACAGCGGCAGAGGAGTTGTCGAAGCGCAACTTCATGCGCGAGGCGCAGCAGTTCGAGCAGCGCGCGGGCAAAGAAATCGAGGCGTTGAAGAATGATGTGGAGAAGGCCGCGCAATCTGTACTTGGCGATGACACGGAGTCCTTGCGAGCGGCGAGACGCGAGTTGGATCAATTGGCATCGCAGCTTCAGCGCGAACTGGCGCGAGCGGCGGTGACGAATGCCGGGTTGAGCAATGCATTGGCTGCGGCATCGCCGGGTGGAGCGAACCGCTCGGCGAGTCTCAGCGGAAGTAATCGCATGGCGGCTGCTGCGGGCGGTGGAACCAATGGGACAAACATCGCGTCGGGGCGCGGACGAGGGACCAACGATGGCTTCGCGATGACTTCGACCAATGGATCGTCGCGTGGCGCGAGAGGCACCAATGGCGCATCGGGCCGTGATCTCGCTGCGAATCAGCCGGGCCGACCGGGTGAATCTCAGCGCACTTCCGAACGACAAGGGCAGCAGGGTCAGCAAAGTGGTGACGGTCAAGGACAGCGTGCCGGCAACAACAACGATCAACAGCAAACTGTACGTGCGGAACAGCCCGGCGAGAACGCTTCACCGAGCGAGCAACAAGGTCAGCAAGGTCGCGAAGGACAAAATGGTTCTGGCCGCGGAAACAATCGCGGCGACCGGCTCGCGGAGCTTTTCGACAACCAACCCTCCAACAACGAACAGCGCGGAGGACAGAACGGCGGCGGAATGCGCGGAGGACCGATCACGGGTGAGGAGGAATTCCGGGAATGGTCGCAACGTTTGAGCAATGTCGAGGAGATGGTGGACCGCCCCGCCCTGCGGAATGAGCTGGCGCAAGCGCGTGATCGTGCGCGCGCGGCGCGCGCCGAGTTCAAGCGCCACGGCAAGGAGCCGCAGTGGGACCTGTTGCACCTGCAGGTCCTCGGCCCTTTGCTTGAGGTACGTGATCGCATCAATGATGAACTAAGCCGGCGTGATTCGAATGAATCGTTGGCGCCCATCGACCGAGATCCCGTGCCTGGCAAATACGGCGATCTCGTGCGCCGCTATTACGAAACGCTGGGCGGCAGCCAGTGACTCCCGCCGTGATCGCCGCAGCCGTTTCATTTTCTGGCACTGATTGGTTGTGGCCGATGGTCATCGCTGCAGTCGTCGCCCTCGCACTCGTTATTCTCAGCTACCTGCGCAGCTCCGCGACAGGTGCGGTGCGCTCCGTTTGTCTCGTGTTGAAACTGCTCGGCATCGCAGCCCTCGTCGTCTGTCTGCTCGAACCGATGTGGAACCGCTCGCGCCCGAAGCCGGGAGCGAATGTCTTCGTGGTGCTCGCCGACAACAGCCAGGGAATGCAGATCAAAGATCGTGGGGCTGCAAAATCGCGCGGCGAAGAGTTGAAGGATTTGCTCGCGCGCGACAGTTGGCTGCAACCGCTCGGCGACACGTTCAATGTCGCGCAATACACATTCGATGCACAGTTGCAGCGCGTGGATCGCTTTGCGGAGTTGGATTTCAACGGCTCGGCTTCGTCGCTCGCACATGCATTGCAGACCATTGCGGAACGGTTTCGCGGCCAGCCACTCGCGGGTGTGCTGGTGCTCTCGGATGGCAATGCCACGGACATGGACGACGCGTTTGTGGCGGCGGATCTGCCACCGATTTATCCAGTCGCGATCGGCCGTGACGACGTGCCGCGGGATGTCTCGCTGCAAAAAGTTTCGGTGAGCCAAACCGCGTTCGAGGATGCGCCGGTTACGTTGCAGGCTGATGTCGCAGCGCACGGCTACGGCAATGAAGAGATCGTCATTCAAGTGCTGGATGACTCCGGCAAGAAGATCGAGGAACGCACGCAAGCGGCGCAATCCGGCAAACCGATTACGGAGCGATTCTCTCTCAAGCCGCCGCAGCGGGGCGTTTCGTTTTACAGCGTGCGCGCGGGCGTGAAGGACGAGTTGGGCGCAACGACGAACATGACGTCGCAGCAGGAGGCGACGCTCGCGAACAACCAACGCGCCGTGGCGATCAATCGCGGCAGCAAGGCGCATCGCATCCTCTATGTCGCGGGCCGGCCGAATTGGGAATTCAAGTTCCTGAATCGCGCGCTCGCG
>DATHEW010000008.1:0-2153 GCA_035318425.1 Candidatus Acidiferrum sp.
TCGCCTGGGCGAGGGAGTTTTTGCCAATCGAGCCCATTTCTTTGCCGCGGCTTCCGAAGCCATGCGCCGGATTCTCGTCGAGCGGGCGCGCCGGAAGCATCGCGAGAAGCGCGGCGGTGGGGCGGAACATGTCGATGTGAACGAAGTTGAGATCGCCGCACCGCTTGGCAACGAGGAGGAATCGCTTGCGGTCGATGAAGCGCTCGATCGGCTCGCCGCTCACGACGCCCGCAAGGCTGAAGTCGTCAAGCTGCGCTATTTTGTCGGCTTCTCGTTCGAAGAAGCCGCCGAGGTGCTGGGCATCTCCGTGCCCACTGCAAAGCGTGACTGGGCGTACGCGCGCGCCTGGTTGCACCAGGAGATTGGCCCAGATCACCGGCCTTTGCTCGGCTAGATGATACGATTTGTCCATTCATGGCGCATGTACGAGTAACGATGTCATCTCCCGCCCCTCACATTGAATGAACGAGGAAGAGATCTTTCAAATCGCCGCGGACATGCCCGCGACGGAACGCGGCGCCTACCTTGCCACTGCATGCGAGGGCCAACCCGCGCTGCGCCAGCGTATCGAGCGGTTGCTCGGATCTCACGACGATGGCGGCTTCATGCAACGCTCATCAGATCGCAACAATTCTGCTGAACTGCAAGCAGAGCTGGCACGCTTTAGACCGGAGGAAGGCGAGGACCGGATCGGCCATTACAGACTGCTCCAGCAAATCGGCGAAGGAGGATTCGGCACGGTCTGGATGGCTGAGCAACTCGAGCCGGTGCGGCGGCGCGTGGCGCTCAAGATCATCAAGCCGGGAATGGACACCAAGGAGGTGCTCGTGCGCTTCGAGCAGGAGCGGCAGGCGCTCGCGTTGATGGATCACCCGAACATCGCCAAGGTGCTGGATGCTGGTGTTACCCCACTGGGGCGACCGTTCTTCGTCATGGAGTTGGTGCGAGGAATCCGCATCACGGACTTCTGTGACCAGAATAATCTGCCTACCAAGGAGCGGCTCGATCTTTTCATCGCCGTCTGCAACGCCATCCAGCACGCGCATCAAAAGGGCATCATCCACCGCGACATCAAGCCCTCGAACATCCTCGTCACCCTGCACGATGGCGTGCCTGTGCCGAAGGTCATTGATTTTGGCGTGGCCAAAGCAATCCAGTCCCAGCGGCTCACGGATTTGACCTTCTTCACCCGGCTCGAGCAAATGATTGGGACCCCGCTCTACATGTCGCCCGAACAGGCCGAGATGAGCGGTCTGGATATAGATACGCGCAGCGACATCTATTCGCTCGGCGTGCTGCTCTATGAACTGCTGACCGGCACGACTCCGTTTGACGCCAAGGAACTCATGGCGTTGGGCATTGATGCGCTGCGCAAGACCATCCGGGAAACGGAGCCGGTGCGGCCGAGTACCAAGCTCAGCCAAACACTCGTAGCAGCAGAAATGGTAGGGCGCGTCACTCCGTGCGCGCCGTCGGGGGTTGGGTTGTCACTGGAAGACGGCGCGCGCGGAACGGCGCGCCCTACCTCGAAATCAGAGGAAGAAGTCAGATCCTCCTCACGTCGGCTGATACAAACCAAGCAACTCATCCACCGGCTCCGCGGCGATCTCGATTGGATCGTGATGAAGTGTCTGGAGAAGGATCGCTCCCGTCGTTACGACACAGCCACTGGTCTGGCCGCGGATCTCAAGCGGCATTTGAACAACGAACCGGTCATCGCCCGGCCACCGAGTGCGGCCTACAAACTTCAAAAAGCGTGGCGGAGGAACAAGCTCGCGTTCACGGCGGCAGCCGCAATGCTGTGCGTACTGATTCTTGGCGTAGTGATGAGTACTTGGCAGGCAATGCGCGCGAGCAGGTCCGACCGTCTGGCTCAAGTCGAAGCACGCCGCGCCAGTGAACAAGCGGAGCGTGCGCGCGAGGCCGAGACCGTTGCGACGCGAGAACGAGATTATGCGGAGGCCAACCTTTACGCTGCAGACATGTTGCTGGCGCAACGTGCGTGGGACGAAAGCAATTTGGGTTTGGCGCTTGACCTTCTGAATAAACATCGACCCCTTCCCAGAAGTAAGGACTTTCGTGATTGGGAATGGCGCTACTTGTGGCGCCTGTGTCAAAGCGACGAATTATTCACCCTCGATCGGCAGCCGGAT
>DATHEW010000009.1:0-4012 GCA_035318425.1 Candidatus Acidiferrum sp.
AGATCACAGCGCAGTCCGCCGAATCGCATGTAATTAAACATCATGCGCGCGCCCGTGAGCGACTCGAAGAGGTCTAGAATCTTTTCGCGCTCACGGAACGCATACATCAATGGCGTGCCGAGCGCGCCCATGTCCTGGAGCAGAAAGCCGACGAGCGCAGTGTGATTTATCAGGCGTGTCAACTCCGCGACAATCACGCGGATGTATTCGGCGCGCTCAGGCACTTGCAGGCCCGCGAGCTTCTCGACGCTGAGCACGTAAGCCCAGTTGTTCGTCATCGAGCAGATGTAATCGAGACGGTCGGTGTAAGGAATTGATCCGAGGTAACTCGTCGTCTCGGCGATCTGTTCGTGATTGCGATGCAGGTAGCCGAACACAGGCTTCAGCTTCACAACGGTTTCACCGTCGAGTACCACGTCCATGCGGAACACGCCGTGCGTGGAGGGGTGGTGCGGCCCCATGGCCACTTCCAACAGCTCCCCGCCGATCTCGTCCTGAATCCCCTTGGTTTTGATCGTGTATTGCGGCGGATGCGAGGCGCGATCCGTCGCGAGTGGTGATCCGTTCGTGTTCGGCGCCTCCGCAGCTTCATTCTGCAGCAAACCGTACCTGGCGGCGAAGGTGTCAGCACGGGAGTTCATGCTGGCTTTACCTCCGCGACCGGCGCTGGCGATGGTGCCGGATAATGCCTCTTCGCCTTCTCACAAACATCGTCATGCGGCGTCGGCTCGTATTCGTAGTCGTCGGGCTCGACGTAATCTTTGCGCATCGGGTGATCTTTGAACTCGTCCCACATCAGGATGCGCCGCAGATCGGGATGGCCGTCGAATTTGATGCCGTAAAGATCGTAAGCCTCGCGCTCCTGGAATTCGCAGCCGCGCCAGATCGGCGTGAGCGAAGTTACATGATTCTTGTCAGAACGATTTTCGGTGCGGAGACGAATGATCACCGGCCCATGACGCAGTGCCATCGAGAACAAGTGATACACCGCTTCGAGATAACCCAGCTTCGTGGTGCTTTCCTCGACTTCCTTCTCCGCGCCGTCGATGAGCTTCTTCACTTTCACCTTCGTGACTGCGTCGAGGTAATCAACTCCCGTCACGCACGAGCAGTAGTCGAGTTGAAGCTCCACGTCATCGCGCAGAAATTTCGCAACAGCAGCCGCATGGGTGTTGTCGATCAACAGCGAGATCTGATTCGACGGACTGGCGTTTGGAACAATCTCCGCACGAGCGCCAGGGACGGCCTGGTCGATTCGCGATTTCAGTTGTTCGATGGGCAGCAACATCATTCTAGCATTCCCGGGTAATCACATCGGGCTTCCACACGTCGAGATTCTTCGGTGGCTCAAGATCATGTTCACCGTGTTTGGGGACCGGGAATTCGCTTGGCGCATCAGCGCGCAAATGTCGCGGCGCCTTCTCACCCGTCAGCGCGTCGTCTTCGATCTTCTTCTGCAACGTCATCAAGGCGTGCAGCAATGCCTCGGGTTTCGGCGGGCAGCCAGGAATGTGAACATCGACTGGAATGTAACGATCGATCCCCTTGAGTACGTTGTATCCCTGCTTGAACGGCCCGCCAGAGATCGCGCACGCGCCCATCGCAATAACATATTTCGGCTCCGGCATCTGGTTGAAGAGGCGCACGACTTGCGGCGCCATTTTCTTCGTGACCGTTCCAGCGACGATCATGAGGTCGGCTTGCCGGGGCGAGGGACGAAACACTTCCGACCCAAACCGCGCGATGTCGAATCGGGCCATCGAACTGGCGATCATCTCGATGGCGCAGCAGGCGAGCCCGAACTGCAGCGGCCACACCGAGTTCTTCCGACCCCAGTTGTACATGTCCTGGATCGTCGTTGTGAAGATGCCCTGCTTCTGCAGTTCGTTTTTAAGTCCTTCGTCGATCATGTGATTATTCGCAGATGGCGCAGACACTTCTGCGAAACTCGCGATTGATCTGTGTAATCTGCGTCATCTGCGGATCACTTCCAATTGAGAACGCCTTTTCGCCACGCCCAAACCAGTCCTTCGACCAGCAGCAGCAGAAACACTGCGATGGCAATGAACGCCCCGACCGGAAGCGTCTTAAAGGCCACCGCGAATGGCAGCAGGAAAATCGTCTCCACATCGAACACCAGGAAGATGATGGCGTAGAGATAGTAGTCGCTCTTGAACTGCATCCAGTCCTTCGCGTCGGATTCGAGACCACACTCGTAGATGGCGTTTTTGCTCGGGCCAGGTTTCTGCGGTGAGAACTTTTTTGCCCAGAGCCAGGCAATCGCCAGCGGTGTCACCGTGAAGACGGTTGCGGCGACAATGAAGATCACCAATAAGAGATACGGGCTGTCTTGCATTGCGATTCAACGATTCAGGTCAAAGCCGATGCTGGCAAGAAAGAAGTCCGTGCTCATCCCGGATTGACGAGGGAAATGTGCTGTTCATCGGCACCCCTCTCTCCACCGAAGTTGCGAAGGAGTCGCCATGTTTTGCGAATCAACGACTTACGGCGGCCGGTATTGCCTGCGACTTCAAAACGTCCGGCCAGCGTCTCGTTACAAAATTTTCCAGCGCACCGATCCAGCGCTGGTGCTCATTCATGCAGGGGATGAGCTGCAACTCCTTGCCACCCGCTTGCACGAACGTGTCACGGCCACGCACGCCGATCTCCTCGATGGTCTCAAGACAGTCCGAGACGAACGCGGGACAGATCACGAGCATTTTCTTCACACCTGCCTTGGCGAAGCGCTCAAGCTCGACATCCGTGTACGGACGCAGCCACTGCTCTTTCCCAAGACGCGACTGGAATGCGAACGAATACTTGTTCACGGGCACACCGGCTTTCGCAACGAAGTCCCGCATCGTCTTCAAACATTGCGCTCGATAACAGGTCTTGTGCGCCTCGCTCGGAGTCTCGCAACAGCTGCCAGACTTCATGCAATGGTTCCCGGTCGGATCAGCCTTTTGCATGTGGCGTTCCGGCAAACCGTGAAAGCTGAAGAGCAAATGATCGTAGCCGCCGTCGAGTTGCCCGCGCGCGCTGGCAACGAGTGCATCGATGTAGTCAACGTCGTCGTAGTAAGGCTGCTGCACGTACAGCTTCATGTTCGGCGCGAACTGGCGCATGGATTCCTGCACGCGCACGACCGCGGTCTCGAAACTCGACATCGCGAAGTGCGGGAAGAGCGGGATGAGAATCGTCTCGGTCACGCCTTGCGAGGCGAGGTTCTTCACCGCGCTGTCGATCGACGGATTTTGGTACCGCATCGCAAGCTCGACGGGGATCGCCAGGCGTTGCTGCAAGAGCTTTTGCACTTTCTTGCTGATGACCACGAGCGGCGAACCTTCCTTGGTCCAGATCGTCGAATAAGCGTGCGCCGACTCGATCGGCCGTTTCGGCAGGATTGCGAAGTTCACCACGCAAAATCGAATCGGCCACGGTGTATCGAGCACGCGCCCGTCCATGAGGAACTCGCGCAGGTAGCGGCGCACGTCCGGAACCGATGGCGAATCTGGCGAGCCAAGGTTAACGAGGAGAACAGCGCGTTTGCTCATGTGAGAGAAATCAGTTGGTTGCAACGGCAGCGCCGCTGCCATGCTCGTGATGTTTCATCTTCGCGTTCAACTCCCGTGCCGCGACGAAGGCCGCCAGCCGATCCGCTGAATTGTGTCCGGCTACGATCGAGTCGCCCAGCGAGATGCCGTCGCGGAAATGACCACCGAGGAAGAGGCCGGGTGACGCTTCTTCCAACTCCGTCATGAACTCGCGGTAGTTGCCGAAGCCGACGTTGTATTGCGGGATCGCTTTGCGGAACGCGAAGTGGTTCGTGAACACCGGCTTTCCATTCACGCCGAGCAATCGCTTCAAGTCGGCCAGCGCGAGTTCCATCTGCCGCTCAAAACTCGTCAGCGCGAGATCAGGTGCGCGCGTGCCGCCGATGTAAGTCGTGATCGTGACGTGCCCTTCCGGTGCGCGGCCGGGGAACAGCGATGAGGAAAAGAGCGCGCCGAGA
>DATHEW010000010.1:0-3697 GCA_035318425.1 Candidatus Acidiferrum sp.
GCGGCGATTTCCTCGACCCATCTGCGAATGTGAGCATTGGCCGTGTTACATCCTTCCTCACCCGTGCGTGCGTTCATGTCCCGTCGAAGATAGGCACAAGGCCGCGAGCGCGCCGCACCAAACTTGCTAAACAATGGGAGGAATTTTGCCGATGAACGAGAGGACGACACGAGCCGTGGCGCAATATTTATGAAGTTCCCCGAGATTTCCCTCAGTTGGGTCGATTTCGCGACAGCGATAGTGCTGTTGATCGGCTTTCTCTGCGGCCGCAAACGCGGGCTGTCGGAGGAATTGCTCGATACCGTGCAGTGGCTCGCGATCATTGCGCTGGGCGCGCTGTTTTATCGTCCGCTCGGAAACTTCATGGCGCACCAGCCGTGGCTGAGCCAACTCACGTATTACGTCCTCGCGTACATTCTCATCGCGCTGCTGATCAAAATCACCTTCGTGTTCATCAAGAAGTCATTCGGAGAGAAGCTGATCGAGAGCGACATCTTCGGACGAGTTGAATTTTACTTCGGCATGCTCGCAGGGATGCTGCGTTGGACCTGCATGTACGTTTTCGCGCTGAGCCTGCTGCACGCGCCTCATTACTCGGAAGCCGAACTCGCCCAGCGCCAAAAAGAAGTGGAATACAACTTCGGCAGCGATTTCTTCCCGAGCATCGATAAAATCCAGGTTGAGGTTTACGAGGTATCAGTGACCGGCAGGAACCTGCAGAAATATCTCCCCCAGGTGCTTATCTCTCCCACCTCAGGTGACGCCACGCCCATCCGACACGAGAACAGCATGGGTAAACGTCGCGAGCGTGAAGTTGACTCCATCTTCCAGCGCCGGTAACGCTGTCTGGCAGTGGCCGGACTCATTCCTCCGCATCTCCTCGAGCAGATTCGCGCCGCCAATGACATCGTCGATGTCATCGGCTCGTATCTGCCGTTGAAACGCGCCGGCACCAACTTCCGCGCGCTCTGCCCCTTTCATCGCGAGAAAACACCCAGCTTCAACGTCAATCCGCACCACCAGATTTTTAAGTGCTTCGGCTGCGGTAAAGGCGGCGACGTGTTCACCTTCGTGAAGGAATACGAAAGCATTGCGTTCATTGATGCCGTGCGCCGACTGGCCGAGCGCGCCAAGATTCCGCTGGAATTCGAAAATAATCCCGCCGCGCAACAGGCGCGCCACATCAAAGATGTGCTGCTGCAAATTCACGAGCAGATCACCACGCGCTGGCAGAGCGCACTCGCGAATGAAGCTGGCGGACAAATCGCTCGAGACTATCTGGAGAAGCGCGGCGTGAGTCCGGACGCCGTGAAACTTTTCCGCATTGGCTACGCACCCGAGGCTTGGGACGACACCGTGAATTGGGCCAAAAGCAAAAACCACGAGCTTGCGACGGTGGCTCAAGCC
Source organism: Candidatus Acidiferrum sp. (assembly GCA_035318425.1). Taxonomy (GTDB): domain Bacteria; phylum Verrucomicrobiota; class Verrucomicrobiia; order Limisphaerales; family SIBH01; genus JANNGC01. The sequence continues at coordinate 1,408 of DATHEW010000010.1, forward strand.
GGGCTGATCATTCAGAAGGAAGGCACCGATCGATACTACGATCGCTTCCGCGGCCGGCTGATTTTCCCGATCTGCGATGAACAAGGCCGCGTGATCGGTTTCAGCGGACGCATCCTCACTGGCGACGAGAAGACGGCGAAGTACGTGAACTCGCCGGAGACACCCATCTTCACCAAGGGAAAGGTTTTCTTCGGCCTGGATAAATCCAAGCGCGCTCTGCTCGATTCCCAAACGGCGATCATCTGTGAAGGACAGCTTGATCTCATCACCTGTTTCATGACGGGAGTGCAAAACATCGTTGCACCGCAAGGCACCGCGCTCACGCCAGATCACGCACGCATCCTGAAGCGTTACGTCGAGGAAGTGGTGCTTTGCTTCGATGCCGACAACGCGGGCCAGAACGCGGCGGTCCGATCGCTCGACGCGTTACTTGCGGCCGGCCTCGCCATTCGTGTCGCCAGCGTGCCGAGCGGCAAGGACCCTGATCAGTTCATCAAGGAGAACGGCGGCGAAGCCTTTCGTGAAATCATCGAGAAGGCAGAAGGTTTCTTTGATTATTACATCAAACGCCTGTGCGTGGTGAATGACATCGCGAGCGATAAGGGACGGCTTACCGTGATCCGCGAGTTCGGTGAAGCGCTCTTAAAAACGCACAGCGCGGTGCTGATTGATACGTATGCGCAAAAGGCGGCCCTTCGCTTGGGGGTGGCGCCAGAAGCGGTGCGCTCGGAGTTCAGGAAAAGCAAATCGGCGCCTGCGCCTGCCCATTTCGATGATGAAGGACCAAGGGAAGGTTTCGATGAACAGCCCATCGCGCCGCCGTCAGCGCATGAAATGCAGTTGCTGAAAATCCTTTTGTCCCACGACGACCAAGTGGCACTCGCCGCGAAGCAGTTGCGGCCGGGATGGATTGTTAATCCCGTCGTGCACCGCATCGTCCTCCGACAACTCGACCAGCATGGCGACGACCATCCGCGAACGGTCGCGGCGTCCTTCGCCGAGTTCGTTGATGACCCCGCGGCGCAATCGCTGCTGAGCGAAATCCTAGCTGACTCGCAACCTGTGCCCCATCCTGAAAAACAGATTGGCGACATTTTAAAACATTTGCGGGACGACGCGCTGACGCGGGAATCCGATGAACTTCGTCGGCAGATGGCCAATCCAGAGACGACGGACGAGCAGCGCATTGCAATGCTCCATCGACAGCACGTGCTCCGGACGGAGAAACAGAAAGCATTGGTGTGAGACCGGCGCGAATTCGAGAACGATCAATTCCCCGCTGACACGCTTGGACGGGGTTGTTAGCGTCGCGCCGTGAAACTGCTGTTCCTCAATGGGCCAAACTTAAACCTCCTTGGCAGTCGTGAGCCGGAGAAATACGGCCGCGTAACCCTGGCAGAAATCGAACAGCGCGTCCGCTCGCGCGCCACTCAACTCGGCGCGACAGTCGAGTTTCGCCAGTCGAATCTGGAAGGCGAATTGGTGAACTGGGTTCAAGAGGCGAAAGGCACCTTCGATTGGATCATTTTGAACGCTGCCGCCTACACACACACCAGCATCGCCTTGCGAGACGCCATTGCCGCCATTCAGGTGCCCACGATCGAAATTCACCTGTCAAACGTCCACGCGCGGGAGGAATTTCGGCACAAAAGCCTTATCGCACCTGTGTGCAAGGGGCAGATCACGGGGTTCGGCGCAAACTCATACCTGCTCGCCGTTGAGGCGGCCGTTAGCGATAACCGGTAATCTGCCAACAGATACACTCATCGGACATCGCAACCAGGTTCTGGCTTCTCAAATGGCGCTTGACGCAGTTTTTCTCGGTTCCTATCGTCCGCCCGCATCTGGAACTCGGTGGAGCAGTGCCGCAATCGGCCCTGCTCTTTTGCTTAAGAGAGCCGAACGGACGTGCTTGGCAACCGGGAGAAAAACTGTGGATCTAAAAGACATCAAAGCCATCATCGACCTGATGAAGAAGAACTCGATTTCCGAGTTCGAACTGGAGCGTCAGGAATTCAAAATCAAACTGAAACGTGGAGCGCTGGGAGATGATGCTCCGATGTATGCACCCTCCGTGATGAGTTTTCCGGCTGCCGTCGCACCAACCGCGCTGCCTGCCCCAACCGCCGCAGCCGTTCCCCCGCCGGTCAGCAACGAGTTGGACATCAAGTCGCCAATGATCGGGACCTTCTACCGTTCGCCATCGCCCGAGGCCGGCTCTTACGTGGAAGTCGGCAGCGAAGTCAGCCCGGACATGGTCGTTTGCATCATCGAAGCCATGAAGGTCTTC
>DATHEW010000011.1:0-3031 GCA_035318425.1 Candidatus Acidiferrum sp.
GATCTCCGCCGGCATGCTTGATGACACGCGCGATTTGCTCGTCACCTTCGCGCGCTTTGAAGAGAACGGCACATTGCCCAACACCATTCACGGCGAGAACGCGACGAACCGCGACACGACCGATGCGCCGCTCTGGTTCGGCGTGGCGTGCCAGGAACTCGAGGAACGGCGCGCTGGTTTTTGCGAGACGCTTGTTGATGGCAAACGGTCGATCGCTGATGTGTTGCGTTCCATCGCGGTGAACTACGCGCGCGGGACCCCGAACGGCATTCGCATGGATGCCGCGGCTGGTCTGATCTGGAGCCCGAGTCATTTCACGTGGATGGATACGAATTATCCCGCGAGCACGCCGCGCGAAGGATATCCCATCGAGATCCAGGCGTTGTGGGTTCGACTGCTGATGCAACTGAATGCGATTGGAGCAAAGCCAGACCGTGAACCCTGGGACGAGCTGGCGGCTCGCGCAGAATCTTCGCTCAACGAACTGTTCTGGATCGAAGAGCGCGGCTGGTTTGCGGATGCGCTTTGGTGTCGAGCTGGAATTGCGGCCTCGGCCGCGACACGCGATCCGTCGCTGCGCAGCAATGCGCTGTTTCCCATCAGCCTCGGATTGTTCTCCGGCGAACGCGCGCGGCGAACGGTCGATGCAGCGTTGCGTTATCTCATCATTCCCGGCGCGTTGCGTTCGTTGGCGCCGTTGCCGGTCACGACACCGCTGGCGATTTATGGAAATCACGGCGGGCTCTTGAATGATCCGTCGCATCCGTACTGGGGCCGCTACGAAGGCGACGAAGATACGCGTCGCAAGCCGGCTTATCACAATGGCACGGCGTGGACTTGGACGTTTCCGAGTTTCTGCGAAGCCTTGGTGCGCGCATGGAATTTCGATCCATCGGCTGTAGCTGCGGCGCGCGCGTATCTGCTCAGTACGCGTGCGCTCATGCACAACACATGTGCCGGCCATATTCCAGAAGTGATGGATGGCGACGCGCCACACACGCCGCGCGGCTGCGATGCCCAGGCCTGGAGCGCCACTGAGGCGTTGCGCGTATGGGAGTTGGTGCGCGGAATGAAGTGAGTGGAAGGCGCTGTTCCGCTGTTGTGAAACGGCGCGGCGCAATGCTACTTTCCCGCGCGTGACCACGCGCTGCCAACAACGAGGGAGTCTGTATGCCTTGCTTCAGGCAGCGGTCGCGTTGTCGCTTCTCGGCATCGCGCAAGCCACTCCGGCAAACAAGGCGGCGCTGGAAAAGCATTACGACAAGTTCCTCGCGCGTGATCTCGCCCGCTGCACCACGTGTCATCTGCCCAGCAGCAACAAGAATCCTGAGAGCCTCGATGAGTTTCCGCACAATGCGTTCGGCGCCCGCCTCCGTGCCGTGGGAAAGCAACTCGTCGGCGACGGCGGAAAAAAGGACATCGCATCGCGACTGACGGCAGTAGCGCGTGAGGATGCGGATGGCGATGGCGTGGACAACGAGACGGAGCTGTTGCTAGCGCACAATCCCGGCGATGCGAACGACACGCCGACGAAGAAGGAGTTGAGCGAGGCGAAGGTGAAGCGCGCCGAATTTGCGACGTTTCTGACGTCTTATCGCTGGCAGCCGTTTGAACCGGTGAAGCGGCCGCCGGTTCCCGCGTTCGTAAATCGAGAATCGAAAATCGAAAATCCCATCGACGCGTTCATCGCTGCCGAGCGCCAGACGCGTGGAATCAAGCCGTGTCCCGAGGCAAGCAAAGAGATTCTGCTGCGTCGCGTTTACCTGGACCTCATCGGTCTCTCGCCGACACCGGAGGAACTCACCGCCTTTGAGAGCGACACGTCGCGCGACGCTTACGAAAAAGTGGTGGATCGCCTGCTCGCCGATCCGCGCTATGGCGAGCGTTGGGCCCGGCATTGGATGGATGTGTGGCGCTACAGCGATTGGGCGGGCTGGAGTGGTGGGAACCAGATTCGCGACAGCAAACCGCACATCTGGCGCTGGCGCGATTGGATCGTCGAGTCGTTGAACGCCGACAAGCCTTACGCGAAAATGGTCACGGAGATGTTGGCGGGCGATGAAGTTGCGCCGCTCGACACGAACACGCTGCGCGCGACGGGATTTCTCGCTCGCAATTACAAGATGCTCAGTCGCGAGCAATGGCTCGAGGACACGGTGAAGCACACGTCGCAAGCGTTCCTCGGCGTGACGGTCGGCTGCGCGAAGTGCCACGATCACATGACCGACCCGATTTCGCAGGCGGAATATTATCAGATGCGCGCCATCTTCGAGCCGCACTGGGTGCGCACCGACAAGCTGCCGGGCAACACGAACGTGATGGAGCTCGGGCTGGCGCGCGTGTTCGACACGGACACGAATCCGCCGACGTATTTTCTCAATCGTGGCGACGAACGGAAGGCGGACACGAATCGCGTGATGGAGCCCGGAGTTCCGGCGGCCCTGGGCGGCAGGCTGGCGTTGGAGCCGATTGCGTTGCCGCGGCTGGCTGGATTTCCGGACGAGCGCGAGTTCGTGATCAGCGACACCATTGCAGCGAGCGAGAAGAATCTGACTGACGCCCGCGCAGCAACGGAGAAGGCGAGGACGAACAACAATCCGGTGAAGCTCCGCGATCAGGAGTTGAAGCGGGCGATTGCGGAAGCAAAACAGGAAGCGCTCATCGCCGTGATCGCGGTGGACCGAAAACGCAAGGTTGGCGACAAGTCCGATGCGTGGCTGGTAGCGGCGACGAACGCGGTGAAACAACAGAGAGCGTTGGCCGTGGCCGAAGCGCAGTTGAAGCTCGCCGAACTTCAAACTGCCGAGGCGGACGCGCAGAAGAAAGCGGACGAAGCGAATCAGAAGCTTGCTGACGCCACCAACGCTGTGCAGCAAGTGACCGCGAAGGAAAAGGAAACCATCGCGAAGAAACAGGAGAGCTTCGATAAAGCAGCGAAGGCAGTCGCGGACGCAAAGAAGAAAGCTGCGGATGCTGAGAAAGCAGTTGGGGACGCGGAAAAGAAGCTTAGTGCTCCCGCCGATACGGCTTA
>DATHEW010000012.1:0-6827 GCA_035318425.1 Candidatus Acidiferrum sp.
CTGAGTTGCGGCGAACCACGCGTGACGAGCCTGATTACGACAAACTCATGCGGGGCCGGCTTGCGATCCTTGACCAGCACGGCCTCAAGCTCTCGGACATTCAGGGCGTGATCGGAACATTGGAGCCGCTTGCCGGCGGGAAAGACTTTCTTGACGAGCTGCGAGAGCTTACCCAGGTGTTGATTCTATCGGACACCTTTGAACAGTTTGCCAAGCCGCTCATGCGCCAGCTCAATTGGCCGGCGCTGATGTGTCACACGCTCGCCGTGCAGAACGATCGCGTGACCGGATACAATATTCGGATTCCCGAGCAGAAGCAGAAGACCGTGGCTGCATTGAAGCTGCTCAACTACAAAGTGATCTCCGCCGGAGATTCGTTCAACGACACTGCCATGCTGGCGGAGGCCCACGTCGGCTTCCTCTTTCATGCGCCGGAGAACATCAGGAAACAATTCCCGCAGTTCCGCGCGTTCGATGCATACGACGACTTGATGAGTGCCATCAAAGCGGAGCTTTAGCGTGCCCCCGGCATCTTGTCGGGGTGGCGATCGCCCCTCGAAAGACGAGTCCGCCAATCCAAGCCACGAATTGCACGTTGATGTTTTCGCGCCTCCTCCCGGCAAGATCCCGGGAAGGGACAGTTCAATCTTCCGCTTTCGTATCCCGGCTGAGCAGATCGCTGAGTGCCTGTCGCACGTCTTTGCCTTCGTGCAGCATCGCGTAAACTTCGTCGATGATCGGTGTTTCGATGTTCAATTTCCGTGCGAGTTGATGCGCGGATCGCGCGGTCGGATATCCTTCGGCAAGTTTCTCTCCAGCACCAATGAGCTTCTCGATCGGCTCGCCACGACCGGCGCGTTCGCCCAGCGCGCGATTGCGGCTTTGGTGTGAGAAACAGGTCAGCGTGAGATCGCCCAGTCCGCTGAGACCGGCGAACGTTTCAGGCTGCGCGCCGGATGCGACGCCAAGCCGCCGCATTTCGGCAATGCCGCGAGTGAGGAGAGACGCTTTGGCATTGTCGCCCAGCTTCAACCCGTCGCAGATACCGGCTGCAATCGCGATCACGTTCTTGAGCGCGCCGCCAAGTTCCACTCCGATCAGGTCAGCGCTGCGATAAACGCGGAAAGTCGGACGATGAAAAAGTTCCTGCACCGTATGACGCACCGCTTGATCGGTGCTCGCCGCAACGATCGCCGTCGGCAAGCCGCGCGCGACCTCGATGGCAAACGTCGGACCTGAAAGCGCTGAGACTTTCGACCCGGGCACATATTCGCGGAGTAAGCCGCACATGGATTTGCCGCTCTCGTAATCAATTCCCTTGGTCACGCTGACGAACAAAGCGTTGGTATCACGAAGCTGCGAGGCCACATCACGAAAGGCTTTCGATGGAATCGCCATGACGATGCAATCCTGGTCCGCCGTCGCGCGGCCGAGCTCAGGTTCACACGTCCAGTCCGTCGGCAATTCCACGCCGGGCAAATACTGCTCATTGCGGCCCGAGTGCTTCATCTCGTCTAGCGCGGCGGCATCGCGCGACCAGAGTGTGACTGCGTGATGGTTCGCGTGCAGGACTTTGGCGAGCGCCGTTCCCCATGCGCCCGCGCCGACGACAGCGACCTTCACGGCGCAGTCTCCTTTTTCTTATCAAAGCGATTCTCCGTGCCGCTCATGAGCCGCTTGATGTTCCCCCTGTGTTTGTAAATCGCCAGAGCGCCAATCACGCCGGCGACACCGATCAGCAGCGTGTCGTTGCGATGAAACCACCACGTTCCGAATGGCAGCACGAACGCAGCGCCAATCGAAGCCACCGAGACGTAACGGGTGATCACGAACAACAAAATCCAAACAACGAGCGCGACTCCTAACGCTTGCGGCAACAGCGCGAGGACGACGCCCGCGGAAGTCGCGATGCCTTTGCCGCCTTTGAATTTCAACCAGCACGTGTAGTTGTGGCCGAGGATGGCGAGGAAGCCGCCGACGATTTTGTGAACTTCCAACGTTGTGGAGGGCTGCGCCAACACGTCACCGAAGAGCACTCGATGCACAAAAGCACCGACCAGGGCACACGCGACAAACCCTTTCAGCGCATCGACGAGCAGGACGAAAATTCCGGCGGGCTTGCCGAGTATCCGAAAGACGTTGGTCGCACCGATGTTGCCGCTCCCCACTTTGCGGATATCGATGCCGCGAGCGTTCGCCACCACGTAGCCGGTAGGAATGGATCCGAGCAAATAGGCAATGAGCGCGGTGACGACGTAACAGACGATGATCACAGTTCGGAATGTAGAAGCGCGACGCGCGTGGTTAAAAGTGGAAACTGCGAATCAAGGCGCCGGTTGACCGAGCGCATCACGAAAGCGTTTCAATTCGGACGCGAACTTCGCCGAATCGAAATCCGGCCGCGATTGAACGGAACGGAACAGCGCGTCGAGCGCAGCGGAGACAGCCGCGTGCTTGTTCAATTCAAGAGCTGACGTGAGGCGGTCGAGGCCGAGAATAATTCGTTCGGCCCGCATGGCGATCTCTGTAGCATTGCCGCCGCGAGCGACATCTTTGTTCGCCAGCTTGTCGAGTTGCGCACGCACTTCGTCGCCTGTCCATTCGCCAATTGCTGCATTGCGCGCCGTGGCGTCCGCAACGTCATGCTCGGCTTTAACGCCAAGGACGAACGCGATGGCATTCGCTCGCGCTTTGATCTCATCGGTCGCTGAACTCTCCTTTGCCTGCGTGACCGCTTCCCGTAATGCGACTGCTTGCCCAACGAACCACACCTGCGCTCCGGTGAGCCGATTCGTCTCAGTCCAATGCCGCGGCATCGTCGCGCATTGGCCATCAAGCTCGAAGATCAACTCTGGATGCGCCGCACCGCGCACCTGTGCATCGATGTTCTGGTGGCACGCCACGCACGTGTTCGCGCGCACGTACAAGTTCTTCAAATCGCGCATGCCCGCGCTGACCTTCTGCGCGTAGCTGAGGTCGTTACGCGTGTGCGTGAGCAGCCACGACTCCGCGGCGTTGTGGCAGCTTTCGCACGAGACGCCTTCCAGTTTCTGAACCAACGGACCTTTGCGCTCGGCGGGCACTACTTGAAATGGATTGTGGCAAGTCGTGCAGCGCGAATCGGTGGCCGCGTCTTCGCCCTTCAACGTCTGCAACATCAGCCGCGAACGCCCGATCGTCAGCGTCGCCGGCGCGCGTGTGTGAAAATCTTTCTGCGCCCAGATGATGTTCTGGTTGTGCTTTTCATCTGCGCCGCCGTGGCAGCTCGCGGAGGCGCAGCTCTGTGCCCCGAGAAATTTGGGAAGGGTGGATTGTGCGTGAGCGCTGAGCGCGAAAACCGCGCACGCGAGGGCAGTTATCACTTTGCCGGGCACAGCGCGTGTGGTATTTCAAACCCCGCTTCAATGCAACCCAGTACCGAAAAGCTCGAGCACGGCGAGCGCTTAAGTACCGAGCAACTGCTCCAGTACCTGCCGTGGCTCAAAGAGATTCCCGGACCGCAGCTCAAATGGGCTGACGGTGCCGCGGTGCTGCGGCACTTCAAACGCGGCGATGTCGTCTGTCACGAAGGCGAGTTCGCATCGACGGCGTTCTACATAGTCAGCGGGTCAGTGGACATTTTCATCGCCAACAAGATCGCGCATGTGAATACGCGGCACGGCATCGGCGGCTTCGTCGCGCGGATGAAAAGTTTTCTCGTCAGCGACAAGCAGGGCCAGCGCGACAGCGGCAGCAAAGGATTCATTCCCATCGATGCGTCGATCGATCTCTCGATCAACAGTCCACTCGCGGAACTCGGTTCCGGCGAACTCTTCGGCGAAATGACTTGCCGCACGTTCCAGCCGCGCTCGGCCACGGTGCAGGCGCGCGAAGATTGCGTGATGGTCGAGTTTCTCCGCGTCGTACTCGACATGTTGATGGGCTCGCGCGACGTCGATGCTGCGACCAAGGCGTCAACGAAAGTGAAAGCCGCCACGTTCAAGGGCACCTCGTTCAAGACCGAGCTCGACAAAAAATATCGCGAACGTTCGCTGAACAACCATCTGCGCAGCGTGCCGCTCTTCGCGTCGCTCGATGAAAACTTTCTCGCCGTGCTGAACCAGAGTGTCGAACTCGTCACGTTCGGGAAGAACCAGGTCATCTGCAAACAAGGCGATGCCGCTGACGCCTTCTTCCTCATCCGCTCCGGCATGGTCAAAGTGTCGAACGCGCTTCCCGGTGGCGAAATGGTGCGAACGTATCTCGGGCGCGGCGATTACTTCGGCGAGATCGGCCTGCTCTTGAACCAGCCGCGCTCCGCGACCTGCACAGCGCTCGACACGGTGTCGCTCGTGAAGATCGCGAAGCCTGAGTTCGAGCAGATGCTTACGACGTTCCCGGCCGTGCGGCAAACGCTGATGCAAGTCGCCGAAACGCGTCTCGCTTCCAGTCAGAAGAAAGATGTGCCGCGCGGCTTGAACCTCGACGAGTTTCTCAACCAGGGTCTCTTCGAGGCGCAGAACCTTCTCATCATCGACCTCGATCGCTGCACGCGATGTGACCTTTGTGTTCGTGCGTGCGCGGAGGCGCATGATGGCGTGACGCGTCTGCTGCGCGATGGATTGCGCTACGATCGCTACCTTGTCGCCACGACCTGTCGCACGTGTCGCGATCCGCTCTGCATGACGCAGTGCCCGGTCGGTTCAATTCGTCGCAAAGACAATCTCGAGATCATCATCGAAGACTGGTGCATCGGTTGCAGCAAGTGCGCGGAGCTTTGTCCGTTCGGCAACATCAACATGCACCCGGTCGAGTTCATGGAAGAGGTGAAGGCCGCGCAAGCGACGCCAGCTCCGACCCCGGAAGCTGCGAAGCTGGTCATGCCTCCTGCCCCGAAGAAGGGCTTCAAAGCAGCCACATGCGATCTCTGCACCGATCTCCCCGTACCGAGCTGCGTTTACGCGTGCCCGCACGACGCGGCGCGGCGCGTTGACCCGACACATTATTTCTCGACGAGCTTCGCGGCCACGGCCCGATGGCAGCCTTCGAAATTTAAAAAGCGCACGACTCACGATTCGGACCACGACGCGCTCAAGCACAAGTGATCATCAATCGGCAGCATTGGGGTTGGGCGGCGTTCGTAATCGTGGCGAGCATCTTGGCGGTGCTACTTTACCTCGGTGAGTTCCATCGCGACCGCGTCACTATTCCTCTGCGTCTTCCGGAAAGTCTTCATCGTGACGTCAAGGAAACGGGCCGCAGCGTCGGAGGCACGCCACTGGGCATCACCTATGGCAGCGTGTCGGCGGCCATCTTCGTCTTTGCCGCGTTGTATGGGTTGCGCCGCAAACGACCAACGCTGCGATTGGGCCGACTGCAAACGTGGTTGAAGGGACACCTCTGGCTCACGCTCCTGACCGTGCCGCTGATTCTTTTGCACTGCGGATTTTCGCTCGGTTCTCCGATGACCGCGATGCTCGTGGTGGTTTACGCCGTCGTGATGATCAGCGGCGTGTATGGGTTGGTGCTCCAACATTTTCTCCCGCGCCTGATGAAAGAGCGCGTGCCGCTCGAAACGATCTTCGAACAAATCCCGCACGTGCGAAAACAGCTCGAAGATTTGGCGATCGATCTGCGCAAGTCGCTTGAACCCGCACTCGTGCCCACGATTGCCGCAGTGGAATCTTTAACCGCTGCTGGTTCAACTGTGACAATCACCGAGCCGGCGACTTCAATTGTCGTGGAAGCCGCACCTGATTCTTCGATCGAAGTGATGAAGCGCTTCCTCGACGAAGCAGGCTTCCCGTATCTCAGCGCCAAACGCGGCGACAAATTGCTGCTCGGGAATCAGCGCGTGTCGGACGAACAATTTCGTTTGCTGAAAGTCAGCGTCGGCGCTGACTGGCAGCCGAAGGTCGAGCAGCTCCAGGCCTGGTGCGACGAACGGCGCCAGCTCGACTTGCAAACGAAGTTCCAGCACTGGCTCCACGCATGGTTGCTCGTGCATGTGCCGGTGTCGGTGTTGCTGCTGATTTTTACCGCGTGGCACGCGATGGCCGCGCTTTACTTCTACTGACATGCCACTGAATCGCGGCACACAGAAACAGATCGCGCAGCGCTTCAAAGGCAACCTCGATTACTTCAAGAAACCGCACTACTGGCGGAGCATTCGCTTCTGGACCATTCTCGCGGTCTGCCTGCTCGGGACGGCGGCGATGGCCTGGATATATTTCAGCGGCAACGAGACGATCTATAGTCCCGGCCCGCTCTCCGCGCCACACGCGCGCCTGGAGTCAGATTGCTCCCAATGCCACGATCCAGCGAAACGAACACTTGCCGGCGCGACAATGAAGCTGACGAATCATCACATCGATGGGCGTTGCGATGTTTGTCACCGCGGCCACTTCTTCCATGCCGCGAACGTGGAGAACGCCCGGACTTGCACCACGTGCCATCAGGAACATCGAGGCAGCGGCGCCATGGCATCGACAGGCAACTCACAATGCCTGCACTGCCACAGTGATGCGCCGGAGATGGCCGCGTCAGCGAAGAAGGGCCGGCGAATGTCCGCTGCCGCGTTTGATATTCATCCGGCGCTTGGCTGGGACGTGTTCAAAACGCCGCGTCCGCCCGAAGGTTTTACCGCCGTGATCACCAGCTTCGAGAAGGATCATCCCGAGTTCCGCCTGCGCGCTGACAAGCTGAGCGATGCGAATACGTTGAAGTTCAATCATCGCCGTCATCTGCTGGAGACCAACGACATTCCACTGGTGAACGGGAAGCTGATGGACTGCGCATTCTGTCATCAGCCCGGGCCGCGTGGCGCGTTCTTCCAGAAGGTTTCGTTC
>DATHEW010000013.1:0-3670 GCA_035318425.1 Candidatus Acidiferrum sp.
CCACTTTTGTCGAACAACCCAAGGAAGCGCGCGGCATCGGTCGTGACCGCTTCCCGTCCGGTGAGCAGAATGATCGGCACATCACTCCACGTCGGTTGTTCCTCGATGTAGGCGAACAGCTCCGGGATGTCTTCCGTCGTCATTGCCTCTTCGGCGATAATTACGGCGCCCACGCCGCATTGCATTTCCCGGCAGCAGGCCACGAGATCATGCACCACCGTCATGCAGATCCCGGCTTGAGTAAGCACTTGCCGGGCATCGTCCGCATCCCGGTTGCTGGGCGTAACCAGGATGAGCCGCTCTTCGAACACGTCAACGGCGCTGTAGCTCATCGCGCTCCTTGATCATCTGCCCCGAATCGCCCGTGAATGTTGGGACACCCGTCAACACGCCACGGAAATGCAGCAACGGTTCACCCACGCGCAAGCCGTGCGAGTCCACGGAGAACTCACGAATCGTCTCTTCGTGCCTGGTACTTCGTTTCTTCATTACCGAAATAGCTTTCTTCACCGCGCCCGCCGCCTCGAAGAAACGCAACATGACCACCGTGTCCGCGAGGTAAGTAATGTCGGCGGGACTGGACATCGGTCCCACCATTCCGCTCTGTGCCAGGGTCATCAGCGTGGTGACGCCATGTAGGGCGAGGTAGCTCAGGAGATCATGCATGTGCAACATGAGGAAGCGTTCGTCCGGCATCGCGTTCATGTAGCCATTCAGGCTGTCAATTACGACGATCTCCACCGCCTTGCGCTCGATCTCGGCGCGTATCAGTTGCGCGAAACGTCCGGGTGTCATTTCCGCCGGATCGATCCTCTGGAGCTTCAACGTTCCGTTCCGCTCGAGTGGCTCAATATCGATGCCGACCCCTTTGGCGCGCTGACGCAACACGCGCAAGTTTTCTTCGAACGTGAAAAACAGCACTGGGCGCCCGGCTTTTGCGGCGGTGAACGCGAACTGGAGGCACAAGGTCGTTTTCGATATGCCGGCCGGGCCGAGAAACAGAGTGCTCGTTCCACGGGTGATGCCGCCGCCGAGAATCTTGTCCAGCTCACCAATGCCACTCTCAAAACTTTCGGCCGGAAAGTTTACGCCCATATCCAAAGCAACCAACCTCGGGAACACCTGCACGCCGCCCCGCTCGATCACATAATCGTGATTGCCCTCCTGAAATTTGAGCCCTCGCACCTTGTCCACGCGCAGGCGGCGCCGCTCCACTCCGTAGGTTGCCGCCAACCGCTCCAGCACGATCACGCCGTGCGCAATGCTGCGGACCTGCACGTCTGACTTGTCATCGGAATCATCAAGAAACAACACCGTGCAGCCGCGGCCCATGAAGAACTGTTTGAAGCGCAACAACTGTCGCCGGTACCGCAGCCCGCTGTCCGACAAGATGCGCAGCTCGGATAGGGAATCGAACGCGACGCGCGCGGGTTGAAGGCGATCAATCGTGTCGAGCAACGCCTTGACCAGGTTCTGCAACTCCACTTCGGAGGGATGAAACAGCGTGCCGGTGTCCTTGATCCGCAATTGATTTTCCAAGGCTGAGATTTCGAGAATGTCCATGCCATGGAGGGACCATCCATGCGACTTCGCGACCGCTTCGATTTCCTCCTTCGACTCGGAGAGCGCGATATAAAGCACTTTTTCACCCCGCCGCATCCCTTCGAGCAGAAACTGCAGCGCAAGAGTTGTTTTGCCAACGCCCGGACTCCCCTCGGCCAGATACACGCGGTTTGGCGGCAACCCACCACGTAGCACCGTGTCCAAACCAGCAATCCCTGTAGGCACCAAGTCCATTTGTAAAAGTCTCCAATACTTGCGCTTTCGGGGCAAAAGCGTGCGCGGTAACGTGTCCATGAGAGCACGGTGAGGCAAATTAATTCTGCCCGATTCGCAGAGCTTTTCGGGAACAACGCACCCACGCGCCGTGCGAAATCCATTAAATAGTTTACGAGCCCGCGCCGTGACTTCTGGCCAGTTCCTGTCTGTAAGCGATTGGAGCCGCGCGCATGTTTCGTCCGAAGGTTTAATCCTCCGCGCGCTCGCCGTGCGGGGCCATCTTGACGAGCTTGGGATCGAACTGGCCAATCACTTCCACGAGATCGCTTTGCGCAGCCATGACGGTGTGGATGTCTTTGTAAACCATCGGCACTTCGTCGAGGCCGGCGGACATCAAAGTCACGCCGCGCTCGCGGAGGAACGCGTTTACGTCCTTCCAGTTGAAGGTCTGCGAAGCCTTGGTCCGGCTCATGACGCGGCCCGCACCGTGCGAGGCCGAGTTCAGCGACGGTGCGTTTCCTTTTCCGCGCACCACGAATCCAGGCGTCGCCATCGAGCCGGGTATGATCCCGAGCACGCCATTGCCCGCGGGCGTGGCGCCTTTGCGATGCACGATGAGTTCACGTTCTTTGCCATCGATGACGTGCTTCTCCTTCCACGCAAAATTGTGATGGTTCTCCAGATCGAGCAGCACCGTCGCGCCGAGATTTCCTGCGATGTGACGATGAATGCAGGCATGATTCGCGGCGGCATACTCGCCCATCAACTCCATCGCGGCCCAATATTCCTGGCCATCTGCGTCGTCGAGCGAAAGCCACGCAAGGCGTTGCAGTTCCTTGGGCAGCTCCGGATGTTTCTTCACCGCGAGCTTGCTGTAAAAATCGCACACGGATGCGCCGGTGCCGCGACTGCCGCTGTGGCTCAACAAGGCGAGATATTCGCCGGGCGGCAAATCACGGATCGGCTCGCTCGCCGTAAAGACGCCGAATTCGACGAAATGATTTCCGCTGCCGCTCGTACCCAGTTGGGACCACGCCTTCTCCTTGTTTGCGCGCGTGACGCCGCTCACCGACCAGTCCGCGGCCATCACTTCATGGTCGCGGCGATCTCTGAAATTCGCGCCCATGCCGAATCGCGTCTCCGCTTCAATCGCGCGTTTGAGCCGGTCCTGTTTGCGATCAAGGTCGGCGGCGGGAAGATCGAGCACCGTCATCTTCATGCGGCACGCGATGTCCACGCCGACAGCATAAGGGATGACCGAATTCTCCGTCGCCAGCACGCCGCCGATCGGAAGGCCATAGCCCACATGCGCATCCGGCATCAGCGCGCCCGCGATTGAGACCGGCAGCAGACACGCGATCTGCATTTGGTTCACCGCTTCGGCTTCGAGACCTTCGCCCCATTGGCGATACGGCGCGGGATCGGTGCGGGGCGGTGGAGGCGCGTTGACAATGGCTTTGGCGAATTCTTTCCGCAACGGGTCCTCAGCGTAGAGCGCAGGATTCGCGACGATGGCGCACACTTCATCTCCCAACCGCGATTTATCGCCGCCTTTGAGAATGAACTGCGCGATGAAATCAATCGCGCGCCGCTGCGCCTCGCCGAGCGGCACGCCCAGGCGAATCAGGTCTCGTGTATTCATGGCCCTGCGGACGTTCGCCCCGGCGCTGCGTTCTTCACAACCACTGGCGAATGCGTTCCTGATATTTGTTGTAGATGAACCCGAGGGTAAGCAGCACCACACCGAGCGCCATGAAGCTCAGGATTCGATAAATCGTTTCGAGCTTCCACACGCCAAATATGAACACGCGCGCGACAGCGAGTGCGAGAATCCCAAACCCATCCAGCGATGAACGCGTTCGCGCAGCGCGAAGCCCGCGGCAAAGAGGAG
>DATHEW010000014.1:0-6096 GCA_035318425.1 Candidatus Acidiferrum sp.
TCAGCCCGCCCGAGGCGATGTTGAACGTGATGATGTCCGGCCCTGCGTTCGCATTCGCATCCACGATGGCTTGGCGCAACGAGCCGGCGCCGATGTCGTTGGTGATCGTGACTGGAAACGTGGCGGCAAATGCAGTGAGCCCTCCCAAATGCAAGGCAACAAAAAGGACCGAGAAAATCTGTGTTTTGGATTTCATACAACGAGGCCGGGAGCGATTGCTCCGGGTTGTAGGCGGAGGTGGCGGGGATTACAAGTGTTCAAGCGGAGGGCCTTTGGACACCCGTTTACAAGCAAATGCTGGCCTTTGTTGATTGGTGGCCGCGGCAGGATTTGAACCTGCACGATTTCACTCACCGGAACTTGTGGTCCGCCCGATGCATCGAGAAACACTGGCGCATCAACCAATGGCCTTCCGCATCGGCATTGACGCAGATGTTGAACAACACCAGCCCTTGAACATAAACGCCGGTGCTGCTCAGGGCCAACGCGAGAAGTGTGAGCGACGGGTTCATGCGCGGAGGGTAGCGGCGTCGCCACAAGTCGCAAGAATGCTTCTCTTCCCTAATTTCCAAAGGTTGGTTTGCTTTCCGTCGCCGGAAAGTCGCATCCTCGTGCTTCCAACTCGTGAAGATTCGTTTGTGCTTTCGCGCCGGTTTGTTGTGCCTCGGTCTGCTTGCCGTTTGTGTTCGCTCCATTGCTCAACCCGCGAACGGCGCTTATCGCGAGGTCTATACCAACCTGTCTGGCAACACGGTGGCGAACCTCACGAACACCGCCGTCTATCCCAACTTTCCCGGCTTCGATGAAGTGGTCGCATCCGCATTTGAAGCACCGGTGAATTGGGGCGAGTTGTTCGGTCAGCGCATGCGGGCGCTCGTCACCGCGCCCGCCACAGGCAATTACATTTTCTGGATCGCCAGCGATGACAACGGCGAGTTGTGGTTGAGCACGGATGAAAGTTCCACGAACCGCCAATTCATCGCCGCGGTAAAGTCGAACGCCTCGTCGCGCCAATGGACGAAAGAGACGAACCAGATGTCTCTGCCCATCCCGCTCATCGCCGGACAGCGTTACTACATGGAAGCGCTGATGAAGGAAGGCACTGGCGGCGACAACCTTGCCGTGCGCTGGCAATTGCCCGGTGGCGCATGGGAAACCTCCGACACGAACGCACCCATTCCCGCGGCACGCCTTACGCCGGTTGGTCTGCTGCCACCGCAGATCGCGCAGCAACCGACGAACGTGACCGTAGTGGAAAATGGTTTCGCAACGTTCTCGGTACGCGCTGCGCGTATCGCAGGTCTCGGCTATCAATGGCAGCGCGGCGGTTTCAACATCTTCGGCGCGACCAATAACCCGTACACGCTCGGGCCGCTCGGGCTGGGCGACAGCGGAAGCAGTTTCAATTGCGTCATCACAAACTGGTTGGGCGTGACGAACACGGCGATCATTTCGCTGACGGTTTCGCCGGACTCGATCGCACCCACGGTGTCTTCGGTGGCGAATCTCGGGGACAGCACCTTGCTCACTATCGTGTTCTCGGAAGAGGTGGAAACCGCGACCGCGATCAATGCCGCGAACTACGCGATCAATCTCGGTGTGATTGTTCTCGATGCGCAGGCCGGCCCGGACGCGCGAACTGTTCTGCTCACGACATCTCCGCTGGCGAACAACACGACGTACACGCTGACGGTCAACAACGTGCGCGATCGCGCCACCACACCGAACCCGATTGCACCGAACTCACAGCGCACCTTCACCATCACACCCGCTCCGTTGCCGATCGCGATGGTGAAGCCGCAGCCGGAACCGATCGGCCCATCAACACGCCGAGGGCCGCTGGTGATTTCGGAGATCATGTATCACCCGACGAATCGCGCGGACGGAAAGAACATCGAGTTCATCGAGGTTTACAACACGCTGCCGTGGTTCGAGGAGATGGGCGGCTACAGGATTTCCGGCGCAGTGAACTTCACTTTTCCGAGCAACTTCATTCTCGGCGCGCGCAGTTTCGTTGTCGTGGCGGCCAACCCCGCTGACGTGCAAGGCGTTTATGGAACGGCGAATGTGCTCGGTCCATGGACGGGCAATCTCCAAAACAGTTCGGGAACGTTGCGCCTGCACAACAAACTTGGCGCGATCCTCTTCGATACGGAATACACCGGTGATCCGCCCTACCCCATCGCGGCGGATGACGCGGGACATTCACTGGTGCTGGCGAGACCGAGCTTCGGCGAGAGCGATGCGCGCGCGTGGGCGGCCAGCGATTTGGCGGGCGGGACGCCTGGCACGAACGAAGTCGCGGGCGGCAATCCTTACGCGGCCGTGATGATCAACGAGATCATGGCGCACACTGATTTGCCTGATGTCGATTACATCGAGCTGTTCAACTACTCCGCGACTCCCCTGAACATCGTGAGCTGCTCGCTGAGCGATGATCCCTCGACGAACAAGTTCGTGTTCCCGGCGGGGTCCGTGATTCCGCCGATGAGCTTCATCGTCGTGTATGAAACGAACCTCGGCTTTGCGCTCGGTTCGGCGGGCGAGGAAATCTTCATGCGCAATCCGCAGCGCACGCGTGTCATCGACACGGTTCGCTTTGGCGCGCAGGAAAACGGCGTGGCGTTGGGACGCTACCCGGATGGCGCGGCCACATTCTCTCGTTTGCGAAATAAAACTCCCGGCACGAACAACGCGCCGATTCGCCTGCCAGAGCTGGTGATCAACGAGATCATGTACCACCCCGCCAGCGACAACGACGATGACGAGTTCATCGAGCTCTACAATCCCGGCACCAACACGCTCGACGTGAGCAAATGGCGGCTGGACGACGGAGTGGAATTCACGATACCGCCGGGCACGATCATTCCGCCGCACGATTTTTTCGTCATTGCTCGCAACGCAACGCGACTGCGAACGCAGTATCCGCATCTCACCGCGGCCAATTGCCTCGGCGACTGGGAAGGCTCGTTACGCAACGGCGGAGAACGCATCGCGCTCACGAAACCCGACGAGATCGTGAGCACGAACGGCTCAGGCTTCGTGAGCACGAACACGATTCACATCGCGATCGATGAAGTGACTTATCGGGATGGCGGTCGTTGGGGACGCTGGTCTGATGGCGGCGGCAGCAGTCTCGAATTGCGCGACTGGCGCAGCGATCACCGTCTCGCGCCGAACTGGGCGGACAGCGAGGAGGCGGCGAAGAGCCAGTGGATCAACATCGAGACCACGACCGCCGCGACGAATGGCTATCCCGGAGGCGTCAGCGCCAGCGCGTATCAACTGCACGTCACGCTCATGGGCGCGGGTGAATGCCTGATCGACAACATCGAAGTGATCGGCGCGGGTGGAACAAATTTGGTTGCGAACTGGACCTTTGAAGACGGTACCGCCGGCTGGATTTTCCAAGGCAATCATAACGACAGCGCGCTGGTGAATGAGGGCTACAGCAGCGCACGCTCGTTGCGATTGTGCGCCGCTGGCCGCGGCGACACAGGCGCGAATCGCGTTCGCACGACACTTCCCGCGGTGCTGGTGCAAGGCGCGCCGGTGACGTTGCGCGCGAAAGTCCGCTGGCTGAAAGGCAACCCGAACGTGTTGCTCCGTTTGCGGGGCAACTGGGCCGAGTTGCCAGGCATGACGTTGAACGCAAGCCGCCTCGGCACGCCGGGCGCACCGAACAGCGTCGTGGTTACAAACGCCGGCCCTGCGATCAACGATGTGACGCATTGGCCTGTGTTGCCGCCAGTGAACCAACCCGTGACCGTCACCGCGCGCGTTCATGATGCAGATGGTCTCGCGGTGGTGTTACTCAAGTATCGAGTCGATCCCGGCGCGACGTACAGCTCAGTCACCATGGTGAACAATGGCGCGGGCTTGTTCAGCGGCGTCATTCCGGGTCAGGCGTCGAACGTCACCGTCGCGTTTTTCATTCAAGCCGCCGACAAATTGAGTTCCGTTCTCACGACATCGTTTCCCAGTGATGCGCCGCAACGCGAATGCGTCGTCATCTGGGGCGACACGACGATCCCCGGCACGCTGCCGACGTATCGTATCTGGCTCACACAAACAAACGTCGCGCGCTGGAGCACCGAGGAAAAGATGAGCAACAAGCCGAAGGACGTGACGTTCATCTACGGGACAAATCGCGTGGTGTACAACGCCACCGCGTGGTTCCACGGCAGTCCATATCATTCGCCTGGATACAACTCACCGGTCGGAGTTGCGTGCGATTACGACATGGGTTTTCCATCGGATGACCGGTTGCTTGGCGATACGGACATCAATCTCTATCGCCCCGGCAACGGTGGCAGTGACAGCACTGGCCAGGCGGAGATTCACGCCTACTGGTTTGGTTATCAGATGGGTGTCGGGTTTCTCTTTCATCGTCCCGTGTTCATGTACGTGAACGGATTGCGGCGCGGAACGATCCTTCACGACTCGCAACAGCCAAATGGCGAATGGGCAGCGCAATGGTGGCCGGATGCGCCAGATGGTGAGTTGCACAAAATCCAGATCGGTTTTGAATTCGGCGACCAGGCCTACGGCAGCAGTGAGCCGGGCTTCGGCACCGTGGGCGCAAACTTCGGCAGGTATTTTACGACAGCCGGCGCATTCCACATGGCGCGGTATCGGCAGACGCTCCCATTGCGATCGGTTTCTCCAACGCAGCAAAACGATTACACGAATTTGTATTCGCTGGTGAACTCGGTGAACACGACGGCCGCGATCAACACCGAGGCTTACACAGCCGTCCTCACCAATGCGACAGATGTGGCGTGGTGGTATCGCGTGAATGTCGTGCAGCACCTTTACGAAAACACCGACAGCTTTTCGTACGGCGGCGGCCAGAACGCCTTTCTCTACAAACCCGCGCGCGAGTCGTGGAAGCTGCTTCTTTGGGACGTGGATTTCGCGTTTGGGAATGGGAGCGGCCAGGGAACCAACACCGCGCTGCTCAACATCGGCGGCGCCGATCATGGCCCGCGCAACGATCACAGCCCGTTCCGTCGGATCTATTGGCAAGCGTTGCTCGATTCAGCGAACACGATCCTGCTCCCAGAGCGTTCCAATCCAATCCTCGACGCGCGCCACAGCGGACTCGTCGCAGCGGGCGCCGCGGTCGCCAGCCCGAACCAGATGAAGAACTTCATCCAGAACAAGCGCGCAATCGTGTTGTCGCAACTCGCCACCGTCCCCTCGCCCTTCTCGATCACGTCGAGCAATGGCCAGGATTTTTCGCTGGCGACCAATTACTTCACTCTCTCCGGCACCGCGCCCATCGACGTGCGCACGATCGAGATCAACGGCATTGCCTACTCGCCCACGTGGAGTTCGATCACGAATTGGAACCTCGTCGTCGCGCTCATGTCGGGCACGAACACACTGGATGTCGTGGGCCGCGACAGGTCCGGCAATGTCGTGAGCAACGCCACCACGAGCATTCACATCAATGTCACCGTGCCCGTGATCCGGCCCGAGGATGCGATCGTGATCAATGAGATCATGTACGATCCGAAAATTGTCGGCGCGGAATACATCGAACTCTTCAACCGTTCGACCAATGCGAGCTTTGATCTCGCTGGCTGGCGCGTGGATGGGATCGATTACACCTTTGCTGCCAGCGCGGTCATTTTGCCGCGGCAATATCTCGTGCTCGCGAAGGACCGCATCGCCTACACGAATGCGTACGGCGCAGCGACGCTCTCGTTCGATGTTTTCACGGGCAACCTTCAGGCGAACGGCGAAACCATCACGCTCATCAAGCCGGGCACGATTGCCTCGAACGACGTGGTGATCGACAAGGTGCGCTTTGACAATTCAGCACCGTGGCCTGGTGAAGCCGCAGGGACTGGAAGCTCGTTACAGGTGGTCGATCCCGCGCAGGACAATTCGCGCGTGGGCAACTGGCGCTCGCGATTCACGGCTGCGGTTTACAGCGATGCTGTCTCCACGCCGTCGTGCACCAATGACGGCTGGCGGCAGGTCAAAGTCACGACTGGGTTCGGCAGCAACAATCGTCTCATCATCTTTCTCGACAACGCTGGCAGCGTGTTGCTCGAAGACATTGCGCTCGTGGCTGGAACGAATGCA
>DATHEW010000015.1:0-3821 GCA_035318425.1 Candidatus Acidiferrum sp.
ATCAACGCACTGGACTTCACCATCACGCAGATCGCGTCGGGCTTTCGCCAACCACGCGGTCTCGCGCTGTTGAACAGTGAAACGCTCGCGGTGAGCGACACGCTCGGACACGCGATCTACACCATCAACCTGCTCGACAACGAGGTGCAATTGCTCAGCGGCAACAACGGCGCGGGGTTCAACGACGGCCCGGCCTCAGTCGCGAAATTCAATTCGCCCTGGGGTCTCACTCGTTCGCCCAACGGATCACTCCTCGTGGCGGACCGTTTGAACCACCGCGTGCGAGTCGTCGGCACCAATGGTTTCGCCCGCACGCTTTACGGCGGCGACAAGGCGCGATGGCTCCGGCCCTTCGCAGGATGGCGCGATGGAGACGAGACAACAGCGCAAGCGCGCGAACCGATCGGCGTGGCCGTGTCGGATGAGGGCACGCTCTACGTGACCGAGAAATATTGGAACATCGTTCGTGAAGTGACGGGCGCGAACCTCAATGGTTCGAGCACCAACTTCAATCCAGGCACCAACGGCGGAGTCCTTGTGCTGCCTCCCACTTTCACTCCGAACTACGGCTACCATCCCATGGGCGTGAACGTCACGGTGACCAGCCACGTTCCCGTGTTCTACACGCTCGACGGCTCAGAGCCGACGACGAACAGCCTCCAGGTGAACCTGAACAATGACATCGGCACCATCCGGTTCATGCAGCATAACCGCGATTTGCGATCACTGCGGATGAAGGCAATTGACGGCACGAATGTCAGCGCGACCGTGGGCGGCATCTCCGCACCCGCGAACGAAATCGGCATCCCGCGCGACATCTCAGCCGGCAGTTTCTCGACGGTGGTTGTCCCTGTGGTCGTGAACATGAAAGCGAATTCCCAGATTCGTTCGTTGCAGTTCCGGGTGCGAGTCACGCCGCTGAATGGCGGGCCGCCGGTTCGTCCGCAACTCCGCGCGACGTCGATGTCGAGCAACGATTTCGTGAGCGTGGTCACGGCCGCGGCGCCAAACACCATCGCCAGTTATCTCGCGTCGGGTTTCTCCTCCACCAATGCAGGTGTCGTGACGCGCGAATTGGCCGTCACCGCTCTCGGCACGGACGCGAATTTCTTGATCGATCAATACGCGGTCGCCGCGATGGTCATCATCCCAATGTCACGCGATGCGCATGCGGGTCACACCTATCGAGTGGAGGTGACGAATCCCTCCGCTACGTCTGACGCGCACCAGCAGATTGTGCCCATCGTGCCGATGTCGGCGCGGACCATCACGATCGTGGGCGTGCCGTACTTGGTTGGCGATGTATCTCCGGGCGGGTGGTACAACGCAGGCGATTTCGGCGACGGCAGGCTCGGCAATGATGACGTGAATGCGATCTTCTACGCGAGCCATGGCGTCTATGTGCCTTATGCATCCACGGACGCGTTTGATGCGATGGATCTCCATCCGATCGATGGCGCGAGCGTCGGTGGTAATGCCATCATCAATCTTGGCGACCTGAACGTGGTCTTGCAGCGCTCGTTTGAGTATGACCCGGTGAATTGGCTGCGCTTTCACATGGACGGAGGCGACATCGGATTTCAAGCGACGACTCTGCCGCAGCCGGCTCCTCAGCCAGTTCCGCCACCTCCGGCCGGACCAGGAACCCTCTGGGCGCCGCAGGCGACAGTGGGCGCCGTGCAGCAGGGCTATATGATCCCCGGAGGGAAGTACAAGATTCCGGTTTACGTCAAGGTCGCGCCCGGTTGCAGCATTGCCGGAATGAGTATTCGCGCTTCCGTGGTGCCGAATGCTGACGCCGCCGCGATGGGAAGCATCGCGTTCGTGGAGCCGCTGGGCGGCAACTTCATTGGCAAGAACGGTCTCGCCTTGAATGAAGTCCTCTGCTCGTGGCTATTCATCCCATCACCGGCATTTTCTCCGGCACTGACGGGAAGCAATATCGTCGGGTCCATCGAACTCACTGTTCCGCCCACTGCGGTGGCAGGTCAAAGTTACACCGTCAAGTTCCTGAAACTGGGCGGTGGCGCGGACTTGAATACGTTGGATGACCTCGAAGGCATCCCGATGACATTCAAGGTCAACACTTACGCAACCCCAACAGCCGAAGTGATCTCGGATGAATGGAAAACGTACTTCTTCGGCACGAACATCGCGGTGAATGCCGCGACCCTTGCCGATCCGGACGAAGATGGCGCACCGAACTGGCAGGAATATCTCGAAGGCACCAGCCCGGTGGATCCTGCCTCCCGGCTGCGGCTGGAGCAGGAAGTCGTGACCGACGAGTCCGGCACCTCGGTGCAACTCTCGTGGCTCAGCGCTTCGCTAAAGGTGTACGTCGTTGAACGCGCGGCATCTGCGAGTGGACCGTGGGCGACCATTGCCAGCGGCATCGTTGGAGACGGTTTTGTGAAGCAGGTTTACGACGCTGCACCATCAGCGGAAACACTGTTCTATCGCGTTCGCGTTCAACCGTAATTTATCCACAAGAAGACCCTATGAAGACACAACTTAAAATGGGCTTGCTCGCCTTGACGGCGATGCTGGGGAGCTGGTCGGCGACACCGTTGTTCGCGCAAACGAGCGTGGAAACCGTGGCGACCAACTTTGCTGAACCGTTCGGTGTTGCCACGGATACCGATGGCGCGATCTACGTCACGGAAGGGGCGGGACATCGCATCATCAAGCTTCTGTCGGGCACCACGGTCGGCAGCGTGCTGGCGGGGCAGGCCACCGCCGGGATGAACAACGGCATTGGGAACGCAGCGAAGTTCAACGAGCCGCAAGGCATCGTATTCGCCCGCGGCGGCCTTGTGGTGGCGGACTCCGGCAATCAGGTGCTGCGGTTCATCGCCTTGAATGGCGTCGTGACGACACTCGCGGGAACTCCCGGGGTCGCTGGCTCGGCCAATGGCCCGGCGGCGAGTGCGCAGTTTAACACGCCTCTCGGTCTCGCGCTCGACGCCGCCGGGAACATCTACATCGCGGATTCCCAGAACAACGCGATCCGCAAGCTCGACACCAACAACGTGGTTTCAACAGTTTGGAACACCGGTCTGTGGCAGCCGAATGGCATCACGATCGGAGCCGATGGTGATTTGTGGATCGCCGACACGCGGAACCACTGCATCAAGCGGCTCAACACGAACGGCGTAATGACCACGGTCGCGGGCGAAGTGGATACGCCGGGATCTGCAGATTCAGTGGACGCCACGACGGCGTACTTTACCAATCCGCGCGGCCTGCTGTGGCTCGGCGGGAACAGCGGCTTGTTGGTGAGTGATTCGGGCAATCACACGATTCGCCGCATTTACTACAACCCCAACTTCGCCACCTTCTCCGTCGAGACCTACGCCGGCCAGGCGGGTGTTAGCGGCTTGACGAACGGTCCCGCTTTGAGCGCGGCCTTCAGCACGCCGATCGGCCTTTGCCGCGACCAGGTGAGCGGCGGATTTCTGATTGCTGATACGGCGAAAGGAGCTTTGCGCCGCATCAACACTGGCGCCGTTCAGCCGCCCGTGAGTGACCCCATCATTGGCTGGGTCGATCTCGTCAAGGATTCCTTCGGCGCTTACGTGACCACGCTCGTGCCTGTGGTTGCATCCACGTTCAATAACGATGTGGTGATCGCGATCAGAACGGAACTCGGCGTCGGCACCTTTTACACCCTTGGACAGACGCCCCCGAGTGAGTTCGAAGACACGATCCCGTTGCCCGGTCCCGGAAGTGGGCAGACGCCGCCCTTGTATCGTGAGGGCGCTCCGGCTTCTGAAATGCCGCAGACGCTGACGTCTCCGCAGCCAGACCTCACCATCAAAGCA
>DATHEW010000016.1:0-3398 GCA_035318425.1 Candidatus Acidiferrum sp.
AATTCTTTTCGTAGCCGCGAAACCTTCGCCGCGATTTTCCTTACTTCCTTCACGTGAGGCGTTTTCTTTGCGTGATAGCGATGTTGCTGGCGGTGGTGCGCCTTCATGCAGCCATCTCGGAAACCATCGTGTCGCTTTCCATCACGAACCCGGGCGAATTCCTCCTCGCCGCGGATGCACTAACGAATGCCGCCGGCACCACTCGGGACTCGGTGCATGTTCGCGCCGTTGTGCGGTGGAATAACGACTCTCTTGCCAGCGCATCTCGACAAACCGAATACCAGCTTCAACTTCTCGCCAGTAACACGGCCGTCCGGATTGTTACGCACGCACCAACCACGGGAACGGTTTATCGATTCACCAATACTGTTACAGTTCCAGGTTTTGGGCAGGTCACTCGCACCAACTTTTTCGATTTGCGGCCCGTGGATCAATTAGATCCGTTCCTCCTGCATCGCGTCCGCCTGTCGCTGACCGAAACGGGTTCAATCACCAAGGACGTAACTAATACCCTCGCGCGTCAGTTCTGGCATTTCACGAATCTGATCAGTGGGGACGCAGCATTCAATGTTCTCGGCGCAATCGAAACGAATTCGTGGTCGAAAGTTTACGCGATCGACTCCCTGTCGAGTGAACGGTCATTTGAAGTAACGAATACAATTCGTCTTCTGCGCTACGACGATTTCAACGCAGCTCAAGATGCTGCTGACATTCCAGTGCGGCTCACGTGGCAACTTCAGGATACGAACGGGAGCGTTGTTCCCGTTTTTCCGACGAGCACCAACTTCACGGTCGCAGTCTTCAACTTCGAAAACACCACGCCGCGCGAACCTCGGGACCGTAGTATCGGACGCGTCATCACCTTCCGACCGCTCGCGCAGCTCGACTCAGTCAGCAATCGCTACCGGCTCATCGTGACGATGTCGCTCACGAACAATCCCGGGCAACCCGCCGAAGTCGGGAACGCGTTTACCAATGCACCGACGCGGCTGCTCCACTTCAATGGCGCACTTCTCTTCGGCGACATCAGCGCCACCATCACAAATCTCATAGGCGATGTCATTTCGCCTCCCACGCCGCCCGGATCGGATTATGTGAACGTGCAGTTGGATGGCAGGGCAATTCTGGATGCGAATCCGGAGCGTGATTTCGATTTGGGCGGGCCGCGAACCTTCCGTTTGCAGGAAGATGGCAGCGCGTATCTCCCGAGCGGTAGCTTGAGCGTGTTTGCGCAAGCGGGTGGTGATTACTTCACGAACGGAAATTTCCGCATCCGGCGCTTCACCGTGACGCTAAGTCCGGACGGCGCAGTGACGGATTTGCGCTTCTACCTTCCAGCAGGCTTCGGTCTGACGACGAACTATGCAGCGACGCGGCGGTTTGAATCGGAATGGACGTTTCAGGACATCGGGCTGGACGAGTTCCTCGAACCGCGGAGCAATCTTGTCGCGAACGCTGGGTTCCTAGCGACCACAGAGTCGAAACCAGTCCTCATCCTTTGTGAGCGCATTCATTGGAGCACTTCCTTGAATCGATTCACGCTTACTCCCAACGGCACCTTCCCGGTACTCGCAACACGGGCAGGGGATGAAGCACTGTTGCTCGCGCGCTCGAACCTTCTCACTGCGCCAAATCTGGCAACGAAACGCGCGAACGACAGCTACTACCGATACATTAGCGGATTCGCGGGTAACATCATCGTCTCGGCTTCGTCCCAGGGAATTGCGCAGTTCAACTTCACCGCGCAATTCAACGACGGAACTTTTCAACCGCATTTCCCTATCGGCCCCACCGTCGTTTTCACGAACGGCACGATTCAGATCGCGAACAACAGCGTGGCCACGGGTAGCGCCAGCCATCTCGAAGGCGTCTCCAGCGTCGCTCAGCGCTACATCGCAAATTGTGTTGGCTGTGACGGCGTTCCCTCCACGAATGCGTTTTCAATGACGCCTTCGAATCGCTGGCTTTATTTCACCCGTGATGGGGGCTTGATCAACGTCCGGGCCTTCGGCGCCACGATCCCGCAAGATCTGCGCTGGGGATTTTCCACCAACAGCGGCGTCGATGCACACCGCGCCGTGAACGTCAGTGATTTTGCGTGGCATATGCCGGGGCATTTTGTGCGGGGTGTCGATGACACCAGCGGCGGAGAGAACGGTCCCGGCGTGATTCATCTGACGGGAGTGGCCGCAACGAATCTTTCGGTCGTCGAGCGGCCTTACACCTCGGGCTACGACAATGTGGGACGTGCTGATTACGGTGGATTCAACATCCGTTCCTCGCCTGCGGGCACGTCGTCGGGACTGGATAGAATTACCGGCACCACAGTCTCGTTTGATCGCAGTGCGCGCTCGAAGTACTACATCCGCCTCGCCGGAGTGAGCGGCATTCACGAGGCGACGCCGGGGTCATTCTCCGCGAATCTCACGCTGTTGGGATACCCGTTCAACTTCGACAACTACGGACTGGCGTTCCGCGACAACGTGAACATCGAGTCGCGGACGGAAGGTTCCGTGAGCGTGCCTTATCCCGCCGAAATCACGCTGCCCTTCGAAGAATTAAAACTGAAATGTTCGGGCGGTATCGAATCGGTGCTGCTGCCGCCAGGCGGAATCGGTTACCGCCGTCTGTCTTACTGGAACGCGGACATTCTGCCGCAGTCGATTCGCTTCGAGGGCAAGCCCGGCGAAGAGTGTGATCCGACGCAGGCTTATCTGGTTCTGGGCGTACAGGCACATGCGAGTTATGTCAGCCAGCCGCTCTCAGGAACCATCGGCTTCTTCGCGAATGGTTCGCTGATTCCGCCCGCATTTGATTTGCCGGGCGTTGGCTCGCGTTTTGAATTGCCATCGCAGTTTCGATTCGCGGGACCGGCAGGTTCGGGCGATTGGGTTCTCACGCCCGTATCGCCTGCTTACTTCACCACCAACGATTTCTCGCGCGCTACGAATGGCTACTTGAACTTCGCCGGCAAGATCAACGTGCCGTTCTTTCAGGATCTGAAAGTTCACTTGCACACGGGCGCTCGAACTAACGGCGCACCCGGAAATGCTGAAATCAATCTCGCGGGCGGCTGGCCGGGCGCAGGCAACCCAAACGTCTTTGGTTGGAGCCGGAACAACGAGCATTACTTCAACGAGGCCGACTTCGATGACGTGAATCGCGGCTTCCCTGACGGCGTAAACATCGACCTCTACCACAACAGCACGGACGAATACTTCCGCGCCCGCGCGCAGCGGTCGTGGCTGGAGGTCGTGGATTTCGATTATCCGCTCGCGTGGGACCCGGCTCTTCGTCACTTCAGCTCGTGGAAGAGTGTCACGTCGCCGTTACTCGTGATCACTGCGCAGCACCAGGTGACTTATCTCGATCCGAAACAGGCGATCCTGGACATCGGG
>DATHEW010000017.1:0-3493 GCA_035318425.1 Candidatus Acidiferrum sp.
TTAACGAATGACAAGCGCCGTTTGTTCGCCGCGAGCCTGGGAAGATTTCGAAGCGATGTTGCAGGCGCTGGTTTCTCCAAAAATGAACCACGAAGGCACGAAGAGCAGAAGGCGCGGATATCGGAACGCTCTGCCAACAAGCTTTCGTCTTCGTGTCCTTCCTGCCTTCGTGATTCATCAAAACCTTGATCTGGAAATTCCCTTTGCGCCGTGCGGGTCAATAATCACGACAAGAACGACGTGGCGTTCATTCGCAGGATGAACGAACGCCCGACTCACGCTGAATGGTCCGGGCGTTTTTGTTTGCTGAAATGAGAGCCGGAATTAACAGAATGCGAACAGCTCATCCTCAAATCCTGTTAATCCTGTCTGAAGAATTTATGTCCGAAGAAAATCGGCAACCGAAGGTGCGCTTCCGCTATTCCAGGCGCATGTGCTGAACGAACTCCTCTCAGGGCGATTGCAGCCGGAAGAATTGGGGACTCGCTGGGTTTGAAATGGACAACGACCACGTGCTCGCGTTGAGGACCGGTGCGTTTGATAGCGGTGACCATACGATGGGCGCTGTGAGATTCGTGGCAGTGTGGATCGAAAACGAAAGCCCGCTCGTATCCGGCCAACTGAGACGAATGCGTCCGAGAAGAATCTCGTGTGTGATGGTGAAAGTGGGCGACGGAATCGGACTGGATTCGAGTCGGACGTTGTCCCAGTTCACCTCGATGCCGGGCGCGTTGTTCAGGTTCACCAATCGAATGCCGAGCGGTTGTCCGCCGAACGGGTTCGACGCGGCGACGTTCACGGCCACGGTAGAAGTCAGGAACTCTCCTTCGCCGGGAAGTAACGTGTTGTTGTCCGACGCGAGCACGCTGGTGCCGGCCATGAGGTCGATGCGGTAATTCGGGAAGCCGGCGAACGCGAAGGTCGCGTTCACGTCGGGGGCGATGTTGCCAACTTCGACGCGCAACGTGTAGCGCCGCAGTGTTTGCAGTGTCGCGGTCAGCGTCTGGCGCAGGCCCGCTTCGCTGTTCGCGTAGTTCGTCTGGTTCTGCGGATTGTCCATCAGGAACGTCACGCCCACGTTCTCACCATGCGGCACCGGCCCCGCGTAGAGCGTCGAGCCGGCGGGATCGAGCACACCGACGGAGCGGTTGTTGTTATTGATGCTGCCGTAGCTGACCCAGCCCGGTGGTGCCGAGGCGACGTTGAAACTGTTCGACGGAATCACCGGGAACTCGAAGCTGTGATTGCTGATCGTGAGCGAAAAATTGGACGATGCGTTGAACATGTCGGCGAGCCATTGCGCAGCGGGCGCGTCCTGTGTTGCTGGAATGATGTGGCCGACTCCCGGCAATCGAATGAACGTCGAGGACACGCCAGCGTTGGTGAGCGCGGTGTGCAGCAACTGGCTGGCAAGAATGTTCACGTTCGGGTCGGCCTCGCCGTGGATGATTCGGAACGGTGGAGCATCACTCCGCACGAAGTTGATCGGGTTCACGGTCCCGAGCGTTGCCGGATTGTTCGTCGCGTAATCGCCGAGCAACCAGAGATCGTAATCAAAGCCCGGGACCATCGTTGGCACCTGGAGAAAATCCGTGGGGCCGGTCATATCGACGACCGCCTGCACACGACTCGACTCCCCGAGATGCTCGCCGACATCAAAGACGTTCGTGTGACCCGTCGTGCCCGTGAGTGCGGAGAGATGGCCGCCCGCCGAGAAGCCCCACATGCCGATGCGATTCGTGTCGAGATTGAACTGTGCGGCGTTCGCGCGCAGCCAACGGATGGCGGATTCCACATCCTGGATTTGCGCCGGATGCGGGAGGCTCGCGGGATACAGCGAAAGTGGTGGATTCGTGGTGTAGCGATAGCTGATGGCCGCGACTGCGATGTTGTGATTCGTAAGAGCGAGTGCGCGCGGATTGTTTTCATTGTCCGACGCCCAACCGCCACCGTGAACCCACACCACCACTGGCGTGGGCGCGGCGTTCGACGGCACGTAATACAAATCCATCCACTGTCGCGACAATCCACCCGTGACGTAGGGCATGTTGTTCGTGACGCGATAATTCTCGGGCAGCGTTTGCGCCGAGACGTTGAATGCGGCGCATGTCAGAGCCAGCATCAGCGCGGTGATGATTTGCATGTGTTCGTCTTAGTTCGTAGCGGCTCGCGTTTCGATGCGAAAGCAAGGTGGTCGGTTTAACGTGCGGATGAATGTTCCGCTTGTCTGCTCACCGCCCGGCGCAACTCCGTCAGTTCCTCCTTCAGCAAATGCAACTCGGCCGCCTGTGCTTTCAGCAACGCATTGAGTCCCTGGATGGCGGCGAGCGCCACGCCATCGGCATCGATGGTGGCGATGGTTTTGTCGTCATCGCCAACGCCGAACGCGGCCTGGAAATCCTGGGCCATCGGGCCGATGTGCCGCGCGCCGGGTGCGTTCGTATAATTCCATTGTGAAATGGGCAGGGCGGCGACTTTCTCCAGCACGTCGCGCGTGTTCACTGGCGTGAAGCCGCCCTTGAGGTTGCGATCCGAGGCATTGTTCCAGGCGCTGCCATTGCATGTGGCGGCGCCGACCCGCAGAAGCGCGGTGGACGCCGTGGTGCCGATGGAGACGTTACCGCCGGCGAAGGGGCCGCTGGCGTTGAGGAAGAGCGTTGCGTTAGAGCCGTCGTTCCGCGCCATGATCTCGTTGCCGTCGATGGCGATGTTGTTGCTGTTGACGGACCCGACAACGAGAGTGCCTCCTTCCGAAGGAGAGACGTCCGAACCGCCGACGACATGCAGCGGCGCAACAGGAAAGGTGTTGCCGATGCCGACGTTACCGCCGCCGCGATTGAGGGAGAGGGTCGACGCGACACTGTTGTCGCGCGCCTGAATGTCGTTGCTGTCAAAAGCCATGTTAATCCCGTCGCCGCTGCCGAGGATGAGCGTGCCGCCGCTCGCTGAGCTCACACCCAAACCGCCGACGACGTGCAGTGGCGCGTCGGCCGTGGTACTGCCGATGCCGACGTTGCCGCCGCCAGCATTGAGGAAGAGCGGAGAAGCCGCGCCATTGTTGCGGGCCACGATCTCGTTTCCGTCGAGGGCCATGTTCAATCCACTCACAGCCCCAAGTACGAACGTGCCACCGCCGCCAAGTTCCGCGTCCAAACCACCGACGACATGCAGCGGCGCATCGGGTGCATTGTGTCCGATGGCGACGTTGCCGCCGCCAGCATTGAGGAAGAGCGGAGAGGCCGCACCATTGTTGCGGGCCACGATCTCGTTTCCGTCGAGAGCCATGTTCAATCCACTGACAGCCCCAAGCACGAACGTGCCACCGCCGCCAAGGCCCGCGTCCGAACCGCCGACAACATGCAGCGGCGCATCGGGCGCGTTGTGGCCGATACCGACGCCACCTTCCGCGCGGATGAGAAACTGGCGCGGCGCAGTCGAAACAAAAGGGTCTTCCAAAGATAATGTGCCTGCGGTGTCAGCCCAGACGAATGCG
>DATHEW010000018.1:0-6409 GCA_035318425.1 Candidatus Acidiferrum sp.
GCGGTGAAACTCGTGTCCGATGTTCTCTCCGTCGCAGACGAGTTCTTCAACATCGTGGAGCAGGCATGCGATGAACTCGCGGCGAGGCAGAATGAGGAGATGGTGACAAATCCGCGCGCCCGTTCAGCGCCTCCCGGTCCACGTCGTGCCTGGACGGAACTGCGCATTCGCCGACCCGACCTTGTCGATGACAAGCTCACCCTGCCGGTGCAACGCCTGCGCGAAACGGTGAGCGAACTCATCAAGACGAGCGAAGACAAGGATACCGGGCAGGAGTTGATGGAGTGCAATCGCCGCTTGTCTGAGTTGCGCGAAGGGCTCGCGACATTTCTGAGCCAGAGTTCGGATGACTTTGTGTATTGGGTCGAGCGAACCGGCAAGGCGCACCGAGCGCTCTCGCTCAACGCAGCACCCATCGATGTCGCCGCGTACTTGCGCGCGAGGCTATTCGGCTCCGAGACTTCGGTGATCATGACAAGCGCGACACTTGCGGTTGCCGAAGCGAGCAGCGGCGCGGGAAAACGTCAATCGGCGGGCATGAATTACTTTGCGCGCAAAGTCGGCGGTGAACGCGCGACGCTGCTGCAAGTGGGTTCGCCTTTCGATTACGAGCGGCAGATGAAGCTCTACGTCGCCTCGAAGATGCCCGACCCGCGCGAGCGCGGTTACACAGACGCGTTGATCGAGAATGTCGAGAAGTTCATCCGCCAGACCCACGGCAAAGCGTTCGTTCTTTTCACCAGCTACAAGCTGATGCAGGAAGTCGGAGAACGCATGCAACCGTTCTTCGACAAGATCGGGCTCTCCTGCTTCATCCAGGGTACTGGCACGCCGCGCACGACGATGCTGGAGAAGTTCAAGGACGACGTGGATTCCGTGCTCTTCGGCACCGACAGCTTCTGGCAAGGCGTCGATGTGCCCGGCGAAGCGTTGAGCAACGTCATCATCACGCGGCTGCCGTTCGCGGTGCCGGATCATCCGCTGATCGAGGCGAAGATCGAAGCCATCGAAGCACGCGGCGGAAATTCCTTCAGCGACTTCTCATTGCCCGAAGCGATCCTGAAATTTCGGCAAGGCGTTGGCCGCCTGATCCGCACGAAGTCGGATACCGGAATCGTGGTCGTGCTCGACAACCGCGTGCTCAGCAAGCGCTACGGCCAGGCGTTTCTCGATGCGTTGCCGAAGTGCCCGGTGGAAGTGGTGTAAAGGGCGGAGTGTTGCTTCTCTGCCTGCAAATGACCCCCGGCTTGATAACTCCCGGCAGCTTTTTTCCAGATGTACCGCTCACCAAACCTCCACCGGCCCCCTAGGTACGGGGATGTGTTGGCGGGCGGCACTGGCCGGTACTTCCATAAATGAAGCGATCATCGGCGCGGGACGATACTGCGGCTTCAATTCGCCCTTCTCGTCGATGAATTGTTCGCGCCAGCGGATGTAGTCTTGCAGGATCGCGTGAAACTCGTCGCGCGAGGAGACGTGGACGACGCGTTTGTTGAACAGGTTCGCAGGGCCGAATCGCTTCGTGTACCACGGCGCGACTTTGCGGAACATCGTGCATCCGTGTTCCTCGCCGAACACTTCGACCATCAAATCCAGATGCCGGCACATCACACGCACGCGTTCTTCGAAGGCGGGCTCGGGCAACAACTCGCCGTGATCGAGCAAGTGTCGTGTGCGTACGAAAATCCATGGATCGTAAAATGCGCCGCGCCCGATGCTCACGCCTTTGCATCCGGTTTCCT
Source organism: Candidatus Acidiferrum sp. (assembly GCA_035318425.1). GTDB lineage: Bacteria > Verrucomicrobiota > Verrucomicrobiia > Limisphaerales > SIBH01 > JANNGC01. The sequence continues at coordinate 1,743 of DATHEW010000018.1, forward strand.
CGAACATGTGCATGGCAGCTTCAGGCGTCGTCACGTCGCCATTGCCAATGACGGGAATGGTTTTTACGGCTTCGACGACTTTGCGAATGCCCGCAAGGTTCACCGTGCCGCTGAACCCTTGTTCGCGCGTGCGGCCGTGAACAAAAATCGCGGCGATCCCCACATCTTCCAACGCACGAGCCAGGTCAGGTGCGGTGATGTTGTCGTCATCCCAGCCGAGGCGCATCTTGGCGGTGACGGGAATCTTCACTGCATTCACCATCCCGCGAACCAGTGCGGAGGTCTTGTCCAACTCAGTCATCATCGCGGAGCCTCCACCGACCTTGACGACCTTTTTCACGGGGCAGCCCATGTTGATGTCGATGGACGCGATGCCGCGTTCTTCGAGCATCAATGAAGCGTCGCGCATTTCTTCGGGCACCGAGCCAAAGAGTTGCACCGCGAGCGGACGATCAGCGGGAGAGGTTTCGATGAGCTTGAAGGCTTTGGGATTTTTCTCGATGAGCGAGCGCGCATTGACGAGATCGGTCGTGGCAAGGTCGAGCCCACCGACTTCGCGCACGGTGAGGCGGAAGGGCAGGTTGGTGTAACCCGCCAGTGGCGAGAGAAACAAATTGGAGCGTAACTCGAGCGTGCCGAACTTCATTCGCGAGGCGGACGGTAAACTGTCGAACGCCGAAGGTCGAACGTCGAACGCATGAGTCTGGCTCTCGACGTTCGACTTTCGCGGTTCGACAACGTTTACTCACTCCGATGTCCGTCGAGACGAAAGACGCCTTCGCACCAGCTCCCTTGAGCCTGCTGGTCCGCATCAACGCGCTGCAAAGCTGGCGGCGGCTCAAGGGCCTTCGCCATCAATCACGACTGCTCACACTGGTCATCGTGATGTTCATGTTCGGCTATCTGGCGCTGGCCTTTTGGCTGTTCCTCAAAGGGCTGACGTTCGTATCGCAGTTTCCAGGCCTTGGCACTGTCTTGTTGGAACGGTTGCTCTACCTGCTGTTCGCGCTGCTCTTCGTGCTGCTGGTTTTGAGCAATCTGGTGATCAGCTACACTAATTTTTTCCGCAATCGCGAAACAGCCGCCCTTCTTACCCTGCCACTCAGCGCGCAGACTGTTTTCCAGTGGAAGACTATCGAGTCCGCCATGCTTGCTTCGTGGGCGTTCCTCTTTCTCATCGCACCGTTCCTCGCCGCGTACGGCATGACGCGTCAGGTGCCGTGGCATTTTTATCCCGTAACCGTAGTTCTGGTCGCGCTCTTTATCATGTTGCCGGCAGTGATCGGTTCTTGTCTCGCGCTGGTGATTGCGCGGCACATGGATCGACGCGTCTTTCAAATCGGCGCGCTCGTGCTACTCGCCGTGCTGGTCGCGATTGTCGCCTTCTGGCTGAAGCCCGACCACACTTTGGAGGAAAGTTCGGAAACACGCGTCATCGGAATGATGGACAAGATGCTCACGCGAACCAAACTCGCCGAACATTGGTTTCTCCCCAGCTTCTGGCTTTCGCAAAGCGTGCTCGATTGGACAGAAGGCGCACTCCACGCGGCGGCCTTCTTCATGCTCGTGTTGTTGAGCAATGTTCTGTTCTTCGGCACCCTGGCGTTCACGCAAACCGGACGCTTCTTTTGCTCCGCTGCTTCGGCGGTGCAGGGCCGCAGCAGCGTGTTCCGCCGTTGGAAATGGTTTCAGCTCTGGCAGATTCGCCAGCAACTCGGTGAAGGCTTGCCCGGACGACTGGAGAGATTAATTTCGCTCATTCCCGGAATCCCAAGTGACATCCGTGCCGTGGTGGTGAAGGACGCGCGGATGTTCTGGCGCGACACCACGCAATGGGGGCAATCGTTGATGCTGTTCGGTCTGCTCGCGGTTTATATCGTGAACCTTCGCCATTTCGCGCAACAGCTTACGAATCCGTTTTGGGTGAACCTCGTCGCGTTCCTGAATCTGGGCGCGTGCTCGCTGAACCTCGCGACCATCACGACGCGTTTTGTTTACCCCCAGTTCTCACTCGAAGGGAAACGTCTCTGGATTGTCGGCATGGCGCCGCTCGGTCTCGTTCGCGTGGTGAAGACAAAGTACATCATGGCGGTGACACTTTCGCTCTCGGTGACGCTCGGACTGATCTGGCTCTCATGTCACATGCTGCAGATGGATTTGTTTCGCACACTTTTCTTCACCGTCGCGGTGGCCGTGATGAGCTTCACGCTCAATGGCCTCGCGGTTGGCCTGGGCGTGCTCTACCCGAATCTGCGCGAGGATAATCCCGGCAAAATCGTGAGCGGTTTTGGCGGGACGTTTTGTCTTGTGCTGAGCTTTCTCTACATTCTCGCGTCGGTCGTGTTGTTGGGTTTCGGAACGCCCTGGGCGCAGCCGGCAACCGGAGAATTTTTCATCCGCAGCATCTGCTGCCTGAGCGGCTTCGGCGTGCTGTCATTCGCCCTGGGATGGGCGCCATTACAAGTAGCTTTTCAGCGCGTTCGATCGTTCGAAGTTTGAAGCGAACTTCCATCAGCGGTCAGCCAACGGCGTGGCTAATCGCCAAATAACTTCTTCAACTTCTCGCGTGCTTCGTCTTCGCGTTTGTTCGCGCCTTTGCCTGCCCACACGCCGCGCTTCATATCGAAGTATTCGCAGAAGTTCGCCATGTGTTTTTCCTGGACGAGATCGGCGCGGCGCTCCTTGCACTGCTCGGCGACAGCGCGGTCGTGGTGAATGCAATTGAGGCAAACCTTCAGATCCGAACCGCATTGATGGCACGTTTCGGCGCGGCCCGGATTTCCGGACAGGTGATATTCCCACCCGCAGTTATGGCAATGACGAATCATGAGCGCGCACTGTAGTGCAATTCACCGAAGTCGGTTGAAGAACTGACTACTTGTTTTCGAGCGCCGCGAATGGGGCGTTGGCAAAACCTTGCTGTGCCGGCTGAGCGCCATTCTGCTGTGGCTGACTTTGGAGCCTGGGCTGAATCTGAGCCACAACGTGGCCATTCTGCGGCGTCACAGGACGGGTGACTTCATCGGGGTGCCTGGCCCGTTTGTTCCGAGGATGCGGGCTGATCATCACGTTGATTCCCTTGCCGATCAGCTTCGGCTCGAAATCGGGATGGCCCCACGGCGCGGCCTCGACGACGAACTTCTTCACTTGCTGGAAACCGTATTCCTTGTGCGCCAATTCACGCCCGCGGAATCTCAGCGTGACCTTCACCTTCATGTCCTCGCACAGAAAGTCGATCGCGTGCGTCAGCTTCACGCCAAAGTCGTGTGGGTCAATTTGTGGGCTGAGTTGCACCTCCTTCACCTTGTTGGCGTGCTGATGTTTCTTGGACTCCTTTTCCCGTTTGGCTTGCTCGTAACGGAACTTGCCGTAGTCAACAATCTGGCAGACGGGCGGATTGGCGGCGGGCGCAATTTCGACAAGATCGACGCCTTGCGACTGCGCCATGCGGATGGCATCCGCGAGTTGAAGAATCCCGAGTTGCTGCTTGTCCTGGCCAATGACGCGGACTTCGCGAGCACGAATCTTCCCGTTGATTCGAACGAATGAACTCGGGGACTGCGAACGAGGAGAAAATGGGCGGCTCAAGACGCCCTCCGTTGGACGTTGTTCATGCAGATTCTGAAAACTTACTGGCGGCCATGCGTGGCTTTTTTGCACCAGCAAAATAAACAGAATGAAAAATCTGGCAAGCCAATTCTGGCTTACGGCTTACGCAAAGGTCAGATGTTCGTGCGCATTCTGGCTCGCGTTGTCGATCTCCAACCTTACTGCGATCTCACGGTCTGGCGACTGCCACATTTCCGCTTCGCCGATTTCCACGCGCAGCAAAACAAGTTCGGGATCGTCCGCACCTTTCGGAAACCATGCCTTCAGCTTGCTGCTCCAGAATTCACGCATCTGCGCACGGTCGCGGATGACCCGCGCGCGCCCGCTCACACTGATAAAACGGCCATTCGCGACGTCTGCGTAAGCCAGGTTGACGGCATGATGCCCGTGAATGTCATCGACCTTGTGGCTGCTGGCTTCGCTGAAAAACCACAGAGCATCATCATGCATTTCCTCAAGTGCGACCATGGGGCGGCTGCGGAGGTTGCCCAGCCGGTCTTCGGTGGTGAGCATCGCGGAATCGATGCCGCGAATCCACGACTGCAATTGTTGAATCTTGTTCGATGCGGCCCGTTTCATTTTCAACCTCCTGGCTAAAAAGTTCGGCGTGAAGCAGCGAAAGTCAATTGGTCCGTTGTGCCGGACTACATCCTTGCCAGTGCGGCATAAAACTCCTACTCGTTCCGCCGAACTACGGTTCATCTCTATGCTTAAAGGAAAACTCGGAATCGTCTTCGGCGTCGCCAACAAACGCTCCATCGCATGGGCCATCGCGCAAGCGTGGCACAAGGCCGGTGCGCGGCTCGCCTTCACGTATCAGGGCGAACGCTTGAAGGAGAACGTTGAGGAACTCGCCGGCGCATTCGGTGCCGACACGCTGATCATGCCGTGCGACGTGACAAAGGATGAAGACATCGCGCGGGTGTTCTCAGAGGTCTGCGCGAAGTTTGGCAAACTGCACCTGCTGCTGCACTCGGTGGCCTTCGCGCCGAAAGATGCGCTCGAGGGCGAGTTCGTGAACACCAGCCGCGAAGCGTTTCGCGTGGCCCATGACATCA
>DATHEW010000019.1:0-2267 GCA_035318425.1 Candidatus Acidiferrum sp.
GGGAATCAACATCGCGTTCTGCTTAAGGGGACTAGGTGCATCCAACCGGGCACAAGCACCGTAGCAGTGCGCATCTCGCCTGTCGTAGAGTTGCGGTCTTTAAACCTGCGGGAGTCACGCTCCGTGCGCTTATAGCCACGCCTCGTCCCGAGTGTTTCCGAAAATTGTTTTGACCGGTCACGACCCTTTGCTACGTTCCGCGCCGCAATGTCCGCAAGTTTCACAGACCGTTGGTTCTCCGGCTACTTTAGCCCGGCGATGCTGCGGTGCTGGTGACTTGCCTCACCTGCCGCGGGTCGCCACCTGCGGTTTTTTCGTAGCGTGATGACCTCGGCCAACTGTTCCCAAACACCATGATCATCGTTCTCAAACCCAACACTTCGAAAAAAGACGAACAGGCTGTCCTGCGCGAAATCAAAAAGCTCGGCTACAAGCCGCACGTCATGCGCGGGGTGGAGCGCGTCGTCATCGGCGCTATCGGCGACGAGCGCACACACGCGAATCTGGAGACGCTCACCACCTGGGCGCAGGTCGAAAAAGTCATGCCCGTGCAGAAGCGCTACAAACTCGTCAGCCGCGAGGCGCACAAGGCTACCTCGACGATCACGTTGCCGAATGGCGCGGTGATCGGAGGCAAGAAACTCGTGGTCATGGCCGGACCGTGCTCAGTGGAGAGCGAACAGCAGTTGATGAAAACCGCTGAGGCCGTCGCGGAAGCAGGTGCGACGGTCTTGCGCGGTGGAGCTTTCAAGCCGCGCACGTCGCCGTATGAATTCCAAGGTTTGGGTGAAAAAGGTTTGAAGCTCCTGGCCAAAGCGCGGCGCGAAACCGGGCTCGCGATTATCACCGAGCTGCTTTCCGAACAGCACGCCGAGATGGTGGCTGAGTATGCGGACATTCTTCAGATCGGCGCGCGCAATGCGCAGAATTTCCAGTTGCTCATCGCCGCCGCAAAAACCGGCAAACCTGTCATGCTCAAGCGCGGCCTCTCGATGAAGATCGATGAGTGGTTGCTCGCGGGCGAATACGTTCTATCGAACAACAATCCGAACCTGATGTTCTGCGAGCGCGGCATTCGCACCTTCGAGACTTACACGCGCAACACGCTCGATCTCTCGACCATCCCGATCATCAAAAAGGAATCGCACTGCCCCATCGTGATCGACCCGAGCCAGGGTGCTGGCCGTGCCGATCTCGTCGTGAGTATGTGCAAAGGCGCCGCCGCGATGGGCGTCGATGCGTTGCTGATCGAAGTGCATCCTAATCCCGCGGAGGCGTGGAGTGATGGGCAACAGCAGGTGTCGATTGAATTGTTCAAGCAACTGATGACGGAGTTGAAACCGTTTATTGCGGCGGCAGGGCGGGAGTAGCGCGATGGCAGCGAAAGGGATTAGGATTATAAAGAGGATTAGGAAAAGTGGTGCGATTGGCCGCCCATTTCTTAATCTCTAATCGTAATCGTATTCTTAATCCTCCGCTGTCTCCGCCCAAACTCCCCCTTGCGTCACTGGCGCTCTTCTGAAAATTTCACCCACCTTTATGGCGCACGTTAAATTGCACATCCCGGGTCCGGTCGAAGTGAGCGACAAAACCTTCCAGGCTTTTCGCTCGCCGATGATTGGGCATCGCGGCCAGGGCTTCAAAGATCTCCACGCGAAGATGCAGCCGCAGCTTCAGCAACTGCTCTACACCAAACAGCTTGTTTATCTGAGCACCAGCTCGGCATGGGGCGTGATGGAAGGCGCCATCCGGAATCTGGTGTCGAAGAAGGTGCTGAACTGCATGTGCGGCGCGTTCTCAGACAAGTGGCTCGACGTGTCGAAGCGTTGTGGCAAAGAAGCTGAAGGCTTGCAGGTCGAATGGGGCTCGCCCGTTCGCGCCGAGGCGATCGACAAGAAGCTCGCGAGTGGCGAGTTCGATGCGCTCACGCTGATTCACAATGAAACGAGCACGGGCACCATGAGCCCGCTCGCGGAGATTGCGGCGCTCAAGCAGAAGTATCCCGACATCATGTTCATCGTGGACGCCGTCAGCTCGATGAGCGCGATGCCAATCAAGTTCGACGAACTCGGCATCGATGTTTTGCTCGCGGGAACACAGAAGGCGTTTGCGTTGCCGCCGGGCCTCGCAGTGTTCGCTTGCTCGCCCACAGCGCTGGCGAAGGCGGCGAAGATGAAGGACCGCGGCTACTACTTCGATTTTGTTGAGTTCCAAAAGAACGCCGAACAAAGCATGACGCCGAGCACTCCGAGCATCGGCCATGTGTA
>DATHEW010000020.1:0-10520 GCA_035318425.1 Candidatus Acidiferrum sp.
GAGCGCGAATGGAACGAAGAGGGAAGGTTCAAGCTCGCCGCTCGTGGGGATCGCGCCCGGTAAATCGAACAGGTAAGCGCCGGTGCGGGTAATGATAGCCAGACGCCGCCCATCCCGCGTCAGGTCGGCACCGCCAACGTCATCGTCCACGTCCAGTTCGCACTCACGCGTCATCACAAAAGTTCCGCCGCGCTTGCGTAACGGGAACGAATATACCGGCGCATTACCATTAACCAGTTCCTTGCCGATGATGTAACCCGTCCTTCGGTGGATGACAAAAGCTTCGGCGTCAAAGCGTTCGTCGTTCGGATAACGCAGACGCCACCGGCCCTTGTTTGGCAAAGATCCGGAGAACGTTGGTCCAGGTTCAGGCACGGCAAAGACAAACACTTCGGGCCGCAATAAATCGTTGTTGCCGATGTCAGCGGCATAAATACGGCCAGGGGACCACGCGATGTCCTCGAAGTCCACGGGCGTGGGCGCGGCGCCGACGGTCCAATTTCCCAGCGAGCGGCCCTTTATATCGATGGCAAAAATATTGTCGTCACCGTCATTGTGGGTCCAATACGCACCTTTTCCGCGCCGGCTCGGAATGAGACCCGAACTTTCGTTGATGTTGGTATCCTGAATCGTCGCCATGAGAATGACGCCAGGTGCAACCTCGACCTGAGCGTTGATGACCTGAAAAGCTGCGCCAAGAAACGCAACCAGCAGGAGGCTTTGGAGAATTCTCGTCATCACTTTCATTTGGAACAGGGACGTAATCTATTCGCTCACTCGATCGATAGTTTCAAGGCGCGACGTTCCAGGCTCGTGCCCTCCACAAACTGCCATTGCGCGAGCGCTTTGTTGTAATCAGCTCGAGCACGGGCTTCCGTGAGTTGCACCGAGGCAAGATCACCCTGCAACTGAAGCACGAAGAAAATCTCGCTCGTGCCGCCGGCGAGACGCCTCTCCTCGGCTGTGAGCGCCGCGCGTGACGCTTCCACGGCACGACGCGCCGAGAGTGCGCGATCGTAGCTGGTGCGGGCGCTGTGAAAGGCATCCGAGATTTCGCGCAGCACCAGTTCCTCCTTCTGTTTCAGGAGCAACTCCGCTTGCTCGCGCACATGCCGCGCCACTTTGTAATTGCCGCGCTCGGCCTTCAACGTGAGGGGCATCGAAAAAACCACACCGATCATATCGCGCGGAGCGCTACCGGCTTTGATCTGATCCAACGAGTCGCTGAGCGACGCTTTTGGGGTGAACGGAGGGACGTCCTGATCCGAGCTGGAACCGCGTCGCCCGTACGATCCCATGATATCGAGAGTGGGAAACAATTGATTGTGCCGATAGGTGACGCCAATTTTAGCCTTCTCCACTTCAACACGGAATTGCGCAAGGTCAGGCCGCTCCTCGAAGCCGCGGTCCCAGCTTCGGCGGAGATCAAATTCTTCCTGCACAAGCAACAACGGGTCAGCCGGTGTCCAGCGCGTGGTCAATTGGTTGGTGAATGAATCGCCGAGCTGCGTGCGCAATTCGTTCTCCGCCAGTTCAATGACGGCAATCGCCGCGCCGAGCGACGTTTCCGCGGTGGCGAGTTGCGCTTGGGCCACTTGCTGGTCGGGCAGGGCGGCAAGCCCTTCTTCCACTTTACGGCGTGTTCCCTCAAACAAACTGCGCCGGGCATCCACGAGTTGTTGGCCGATGCGATGCGACTCGTATGCGTAGGCGAGTTCGCTGTAAGCCTGCTCCACTCGATTGATTACGTCCATGGCGATGAACCGAACTCCAAGCTCGCTGAACTTCACGTTCCGCTTGTTGACTTTGATCACGTAGCGTCCGCCATCGATCCACATGTCTCGCAGCAGCGGTTGGCGAGCAGTAATGCCGGCAAAAATGCGATACGAATCAAAGTCGAGACTGTTACGCGTGCCTTCGCTGTGTGCGTAGGAGCCTCCAAGGCTGTAGCTCATGCCACTCGGCAGGAACCCGGTGATCAAAGGGTTCGAAAGTGTGGACTTCGCTTCGTAAATTGCGTCCGCACTGAAATTCAGAGGGTCGAACCCACCGGTTTCAACATCCGTCTCACGCCGTAAATCTGTCAGAATCACTGGATCGTAGAAACCATACGAGGCATCGAGCGTGCCGCGCACAATCCGGGGATTGATGCGCTCGATCTGGAGTGCGCGATTGTCTTCTAACGCAATGAGGATGGCATCCTTCAACGAAACCGGGACGCTGATTCGTGCATCCCGCTGCGCCGCGGACGTGTTCGGGCGACTGAGCGCAAATAAAGCGATGACGAACGCAAACAAGGAAAAGTAGCGGCGCATACCTGTTACATCTCCGACTCGTTGTCGGATTGCAAACTCGTCACACGCGAGACGCCGTCTGTTTCACGCAGTTCGGACATGAGCAGTTCCACACCGCTGGGATTTCTCAGCAACAGCCGGTAAGAAATGTCAGTGCCTTGGTAACCTTCGTGTGAACGTTGACTGGCGCAGAGCTGCGTGCGGCTGTGGCGCCGCAGCAGTTGTGTGAGTTCGCTCACCTCAGTCAGTGGCCTCGCCCAGTGCAGGTTCACGATCAAGTCGTAGCGATGCCGGGAGCCGTACATGCTGACCCAGAGATAGAGCATCACCAGGACGAGCACGGCGCCGCCGGCCAGCGCGGTGGTGAATTTCTGCGAGCCGCACGCCATCCCGAGGACGATTGAGCTCAGCACGTAAACCGTATCGAGTGTGTCGCGAAGAATGTTGCGGAAGCGGACGATTGCGAAGACCGCCATCATTCCGAACGCGAGGATGAGGCTGTTCGCCAGCACGTTCATCACTAGCGAGACGATGGTCGGCATCAGGATCAACGCCATCACGAACGTGCGCGAGTAAGAGAGCCCTGAATGCGTGAGCATATAAACCCACGAGATGATGTGTCCCATCAGGAAGGCCAGAATAAGGCTCAGTGCCAGCAATGGAAAATTCGTGGGCCCCATTGCGAAGTCGCCGTTCGACAGTACGTCAGTGATTGAATTGAATGCTTCCATGTTCTTGATTCAGGGTTTCGCGGCGAGATGTGGTGCGATCGGAACCACCATCGCCCGGAATGATTTCTGCATTGGATCCTTGAGCTGCTTGCACTCCACGCCGTTCACCTTGCGCGTGCCGTCGTCGCTCACCACGAGCAATTCAGGCGTGCCGTCGCGATCGATGATGCTGAGGGCTTCCGGATTGATGCCGGCAAAATCGACGTCCTGGATTTGTGGTGCGTCTTCTCCGCCATCCCAGTGATACAGGCGCGACTTGCCTTTGCCGTCGATCGAACCTGCGATGATCAAATATCCATCGCGCCATCGTTCGATGCTGCGAACTCCATAGCCGCCGAGATCAATGAGCCGCGGCGCGCCAAACTTTGGTGGCTTTCCTTCCAGCAGGTCCGAGGGATTCAGCAACGGGACGAGCAGCGCCTTGCCGCGCGGAACTGGATTCCGGAAGCCGAGCAATAAATGACCTTCCGCCGTGGCGGTGAGACCTTCGATGTTCAATGCGCCCGGCGTCTTCGGCGGCAGACTCAACGCAGCGTGAAGGTTGAACTGCCGCATTGCGGGTTCCGCGATGAGATCGTCCAGCAAGCGTGTGTAAGGCTGGCCAACAGGTTCGATGCGGACGTTTCCTGCGTTTGTCGGAACCGTTATCGCGAAGAACCGTTGCCGGCTCTCCTGTTCCTTGCCTTTGCGATTGTTGCCGTGGGAAGTGATCCAATAAAGCCGATCGCCAATGCGCGTACTGCCTTCGAGATCAGCCTCATCATTCGCGCCGAAGCGAAGGAACGGCGCGAGGTTGTACTGATGCACCGAGACGCTTCCACGCGAACGTGAGAAAACGCGCATGACGCTGTCTTCGTCGTCGCCCGCAACGAACAGGTCGGAGTTCAACGCGACGATCGCCGACGCGTCGCACATGCCTTGAAAACTTTCGGTGCGAAGTTCCTCTGCAGGCGTCTTTGAACAGCCCAGTTGCGTCAGGATGAGAAGCCCGCTTAGCAGTTTGATGATTCGCGCTCCGCTCCGGGAATATTCCTCCACTTGGATCGGTTGATTGCGCGGCGAGCGAACAGAGGGCAAACCGCCGGCCGTGAACTCCATCTCAAAGTCGTCCGCCGCATGGCTGGTCACGCGGATTGATAGCTGTGTTCCTCGCTTTAATTCCCCAGCGCCGCGCTCCGTTCGTTGAAGATTCATTCTCATTTTGCCAGGACGTGCTTCTCATCCGAGGGGCGTGGGGCATCACCGTTCAAACGAGCCTTTTTGAAACTGAGATCCACGATTTCGCCGGGCCGCAGCGGTGCGTTCTTCGGAAGGCTGATGATTACGGGCAAACCGGCATCCACGAGCATGCCTGGTTTTACGAACGCCAGAGCGTTCGTGATCACTTCGACCTGCGCGCCGATTTCAGTGATGACGCCAGCGAATCGACGCGGCTCGCGTTCGCGTGTCGTCATCATGACGTCAAGGCCGACCTCGGGCTGCATCGGGTAGGGCTGACGTAGATAGCCAATCACTCGATCGGCGTGCTGCGAGCCGATCCAAACAATGGATTCACCCTCGATCACGTTTTCGCCATCGCGACGCGCGACGTAAGTCACCATGCCGTCGATCGGAGCCGTAAGAGTAATGGGTGCCCAGTTCGTAGCGACTGAGGATTGCAACGCACGAAGCCTGGCCAGGGTGGTGGCCAGGATTGAATTGGTTGTACCGGCCCGGGGCGTCCCGAGAACTTCCAACTCGCCGATCCGCTTTTCGATTTGAGCTACGGCGTTGCTTCGCTCCATTACCTCAGCCGCGAACATGTCGCGAGTCTGCACGGCGAGATCATAAAGATCCTCGGAGACGAGCTTCTCTTTGAATAACGGTTCCTGGCGGCGCACCTGGTTTTCGAGGCGCTTGTGATTTACCCGGGCGATGGCCAGTTCCGCTTTTGTATTGAGCAGGTCAACTTTGATCTGCTCGAAGTTCATCGCGTTATCTTCTGCGATGGTCGGTTGCAGCTCGATACGGGCAAGGTTCAATTCGCTTTGGAGTAAGCCGAGCTCGATTCGCGGATCGTTCGGCACGATGACGGCAATGGGATCGCCCGCCTTTACCACCTGATACGGCTGCACCAGGAGGCGCTCCAATCTAGCGGGGAAAGGGGTCGAGACGGCCGCACGCATTCCTTCGCCCATGCCGGACATGCCAGTGCTTGTGCCAACTTGCCGCCAGAACATGACTGCGGCCACGGTGCCTGCGCCGAAAACCAGCAGCGGAAGGACCGACGCGCGGAACTCTCGCCAACGCACGAATGGCGGTGTCTGCACGGGCGTGAATGTGCGTGGCCGCTTGGGAGCGTGCGGATTTTCCTGAGCGCTTTTTTCTGCCACACTCTTCTCAGCACGATTCTGGCTTTGATCCACGGGCGGACGATTAGCCGCTGATGTGCCATTTGCCAAGAACGGACAATTCTTTTGCTAACAGCCGGGCTTTGAATCCAACGGCGACAGCAAATCGATATGCGTGAAACAAAAAGTTCCACCGGTGATTCAGGAGATGCCACTCGGCGTGGCTCGCTCCGCTTGCGCCTGCTTGCCGTCGGCGCACTTCTGCTCGTCGCGATCTCGCTGGTGATTTGGATTCGCAGTGCCACCTGGCAACGCGTGGCGCAACTCGAAGCGGAGTTCGCCGCGATTCAATCCGAGCGATTTCTCCTCGGCCTCCACGCTCGTGAGTCTGTGTTGCGGATGAACGCCGCGTTGTTGCGTTTCCAATTGTCCGGCGATGTCGAGGAACAGCAATCGTTCGTGCGCATCGGACGCGAACTCACGAATCGTTTCGACCGCACCGTTCGCGAACTCACGACAATGCGGGAGCGTGATGTCGCCTTATCCTTTCGCAGCGCCTACGACAAATATCGGGCGGAAACCGCGGACATGATCGAGCGCTCCGCGCGGCCCATCCGCAAGGACACGTCGGGCCGGGTCCATGATGTGATCGTGGAAAAATCGCGCGAGGTGATGCGCCTGAGTGAAGAACTCGTGGCCGCGCAGAACCTCGCGTGGACCGAATTCTTTGGCGGCTCGACGCATGCGCTCGCCTCGCTGCGGCGGATGTTATGGATCTCTTCCATTGCGCTGCTGGTGTTCGCGTCGCTGCTGGCCCTGCTGGCGTATGGCACGTTCGTGGCTCCGTTGCGCGCGATGTTGACGCAAAGCCAGGCAGTCATCGAACGGCATGAGAAGCTCGCGTCGCTCGGGACGCTTGCCGCCGGCGTGGCGCACGAGATTCGGAATCCGCTTCAAGCCATTAAGATGCGGCTGTTCAGTTTGAACAAAAGTCTGCCCGAGCAAGCACGCGGCAACGAAGATCTCACTGTCATTTCGAACGAAATCAATCGATTGGAAAAGATCGTGAAAGAGACGCTCCAGTTCGCGCGGCCAGGCGAGCCGGAGATGGCCGTGGTTGCGGCGTCGGATTTAATTGGCAACGTGGCCGACCTGCTGGGCGGTTCATTGCGCAAGCGCGGCGTGCAGTTGGAAGGCGAGGCGGACAAGGTCTCCGTCCGCGCGGATCGTCAGCAGATTCAACAGGTCATGATCAATCTCGTGCTTAACGGCGCAGAGAGCATCGAGGGAAACGGCGTCGTGACCATGCGCGCTCGCGCCGACGTCGGGAAGCTGAACGGTGAATCACAGCCGGTGGTGCGCATCGAAGTGGCGGACACGGGCCGGGGTGTCACCCAGGAGGCGGAGCGCCGAATCTTCGATCCATTTTTTTCCACGAAGGAAGGCGGGACCGGGCTTGGCCTGGCCATCGCGGCGCGAATTGTTGAGAAGCACGGCGGTTTCATTCATTACTCGACGCAAGTCGGGCGCGGCACCACGTTCACACTGGTGTTGCCGCGGCACGTTGAATGAACGCAAGGATTCTGCTGATCGAGGATGATGCCAGCGCGGGCGCGGCCCTTCAGAAAGTGCTGCGCGCTGAAGGTTATGACGTGGACCATGCTCGCCGTGGTGACGAAGGACTCGATCAGGCCCGCGCGGAAATTTACGATCTGGTTCTCACTGATTTCCGAATGCCGGGACTGAGCGGGCTCGAACTCATTGCGCAACTGCACGCGTCGAATCCCCGCTTGCCCATCATCATGATGACGGCGCACGGCACCACCGAGACAGCGATCGAAGCCACCAAGCTCGGTGCGTGCGAATACCTGACCAAACCATTCGAGGCGGATGAGTTGCTCGATCGCGTGGCGTCGGCAGTTCGCAGTTCGCGTTTGATGACGGAGCCGGTGGAACTCGCCGAGGTGAAAGAGAGTGGCGACGCCATCGTCGGCAACAGCCGCGCCATGCAAACGGTTTACAAAGAGATCGGCCGCGTTGCCGCCACGCCCGTCTCCGTGCTGATCCGCGGCGCGACGGGAACCGGCAAGGAATTGATTGCGCGCGCTCTTTACCAGCACAGCAATCGAGTGGAAAAACCGTTCATCGCTGTGAACTGCGCGGCGATTCCACAGTCGCTCATCGAGAGCGAATTGTTCGGGCACGAACGCGGCGCATTCACCGGTGCGCAGAACCGGCGCATCGGCAAGTTCGAACAGGCCAACGGCGGAACACTTTTCCTCGATGAGATTGGCGATCTGCCAATCGACACGCAGGCGAAGCTGTTGCGCGTGCTGCAAGAGAGGCAACTCCAACGCGTCGGTGGTGACGAGTTGGTCCCCGTCGATGTGCGCGTGATTTCCGCGACGCACCGTGATCTGGAATCCGCGATCCCGGAAAAAGATTTCCGCGAAGATCTGTTCTTCCGCCTGAGCGTGGTGACGATTCGAGTTCCGCCATTGAAAGAACGCGCGGAAGACATTCCTGAACTCGCGCGGTACTTCATTCGGCGTTACGCGACGGAGCTTGCGATCGAGAATCCATCGATCCAGGCCGAAGCGCTTGCGTTGCTCCAGAAACAACCCTGGCCTGGAAACGTGCGCGAGTTGGAGAATGTCGTGCGTCGGGCGTTGCTGCTGGCACGGCCGTTCGCGATCAATGTCGAGCATGTGCAAAGCGTCCTTTCGCCGAAGACTCCGGCGCCCACCTCCGCACAACAAACTCACGCTGAATATGTGCGGGGCTTGCTGGACCGCGCCGAACGCGGCGAAGTGGCGGACGCGTATTGGCAGATGATTACGGAGCTTGAACCCGAGTTGCTCACACAAGCCATCGCCCGCGCGGGTGGTAATCAGGCGAAGGCTGCGCGATGGCTCGGGATCACGCGCCTGAAGCTGCGTGAAAAGCTCCGCGAACTCGGCAAACTCCCGCCGCGCAGTCCCGACCAGGATTCGGACGAGTGACGTAACATGCGAACAACTCCCTTTCGCGGCAGACGCCCGGAACGGAATTATTCATCCGCGTGAAGGTGCAGTGAAGCGCGGTTCACTCGCGCTTGTCGTTCAGTGTCTTGCGAATGAGTTCTGTCAATTGCTGTGGCGAGTAAGGCTTGGCGAGAAATTCGATCTTCTCCCGTTCTAAAAGATTGCCCGCAATTTCGGTCGTGTAGCCGCTGGTGAAAATGATGCGCAGGCCGGGTGATTGCTGGCGCAGCCGCATGGCGAGATCGCGTCCGCTCATGCCGCCTGGCATCACCATGTCGGTGAGCACGAGCCTGATTTCTGCATGGTGCTTTTCCCAGACTTCCAAAGCTTGCTGGCCTGACTCGGCATCAACGACGCGATAGCCGGCGCGTTCGAGTAGCTTGCGCGCGAGCCGTCGCAACGAAGGTTCGTCTTCGACGAGCAGGATGGTTTCGTTCCCGCCGCGAACGGCGCGGTCCGCGGTGGAGGCCGTCTTCGGCACCGTGACGTTCTGCTCGGACACCGGAAAGAGAAGGCGAAACGTGGTGCCCACGCCGGGATGGCTGTCCGTCTCGATCCAACCGTTGTGCTGTTTGACGATGCCGTAAGCGGTCGCGAGCCCGAGTCCAGTTCCCTGGCCGACCGGTTTCGTGGTGAAGAACGGCTCGAAGATGTGCGAGAGCACTTCCGCATTCATGCCATAGCCGTTGTCTCGCACTTCCACGCGAACGAATTTCCCTTCACGCGCCGGCGGCTGAGGCTGCGCGTGTTCCACATCGAGCGTGACTGTGTCGGTGCGGATGAGCAGGTCGCCACCTTCGGGCATGGCGTCGCGGGCGTTGACGGCAAGGTTCATCACGACCTGCTCGATCATGCCGACGTCGCCTTCGATGGTGGGAAGGCCGGGTGCGTGTTGCAGCGTGAGCGTGATCTGTTCGCCGATGATGCGGCGCAACATTTTCGCAAGCTCGTTCAAGACTTCGTTCAGTCGCAACGGTTTGGTCTGTATGACCTGTTTGCGACTGAAGGCGAGCAACTGCCGTGTGAGATTGGCCGCGCGATCTGCCGCGCCAGAGATCTGGTGCAGTTCATCGGCGAGCTGCGGCGGCAGCTCGGGACTGGCGAGCGCGAGCTGTGAGTGGCCCGTGATGATCGTGAGAAGGTTGTTGAAGTCATGTGCCACGCCTCCGGCAAGCTGGCCGATGGCTTCCATCTTCTGCGCCTGTAGAAGCTGCTGCTGAATTTGTTTTCGTTCGAGGAACTGGCCGAACTGTGTGCCCAACACCTTGAACAGCTCGAAGAGCGCCGGCTCGGAGTCGCGCGTTTCGGTGGCAAACAACAAAATCACCCCGGCGAATTCATCGCGCACCGTGACCGGGAACGCCGCGCAACTGCGCAGGCCTGCCCACCCGGCCAGCTCGCGCCGGGGGAAGCCAGGCTCGTGCGCGAGATTCGACGCCCAAAGAACCTGATTGGTTTCCCACACACGTCCGGGCAGGCCATCGCCCTTCCGGAAACTTTGGTTCCGCAGCGCTTCCGCGAATGCCATGAATGGCGGCGCGTCCGGATGCACGGCGGTGTGGAGTTTCAATCCTCGCGCGACGCCATCGATGAGATACAACTCAGCGACCTGCCAGCCCAGGCCATCACACACGCAGCGGAGAAATTGCTCCATGATTTTTGGGTTGTTGGTGGATTGCGCGAGGATGCGCGTGGCGGCGTACTGCGCCGTCTGGCGCTGCTCGGCGTGCTTGCGCTCCGAGATCTCGATCAGAATGGTTTGCACCGCAGTTTTCCCGGCATGGGTAGTGCCAATGCTGCACGCCTCGACATCAGTAATCGTCTGATCGAGCCGCACGATTTGTTGCTCCATCCAGGAGGGTTGCTTTCCCTGGAGCGCGCCCTGAATGCGATCAAGCACAGCATCGCGCCGCGCGGGATCGATAAATTGGGAAATGTTACGGCCGAGGATGTCGTGCTGGCTGTTTGCGCGCAGCAGCTTCAGGAGCGCAGAATTGACGAACACGATTTCGCCCTCCTGTTGCACGAACACGGCGACGGGCAGCCGTTCGACGAGTGCGCGGTAACGTTGCTCGTTATCAAGCAACTCCATCCGCGCCCGAATGCGTTCGAGCGCGGCGCTTGAATGGCCGGCGACTTCCT
>DATHEW010000021.1:0-9714 GCA_035318425.1 Candidatus Acidiferrum sp.
ACGCGAATACTTCATACTCAGGAATCATGCACGTCGGCGGCGCCATTCCGGCCACCGCGAAACCCGTGCTGTACGGCGGATGACAATGCGCCGTTGCGACCGCACGCGGTTGGCGCTTCATGATCTGCAAGTGCATCAAAATTTCGCTCGTGCGCTTCTTGCCGCCGCAGAATTGGTTGCCCTCGAAATCCACGAGGCACATGTCCTCGGGTTTCATAAAACCTTTGCTCACCAGCGTTGGGGTGCAGAGCGCGATGTCTTCGCCGACGCGAATGGCGAGATTACCGCCGTTGCCATCCACGTATTCGCGCTGCCACATGCGCCGCCCAATGTCGCAGAGTTGCTCCTTCAAGCCCTGGCAATAGGCTGAGTTGAAAAAGGCATCGAGCTCCGCTTTCGGACTCTTCGAATTTAGTGGCTTTGCAGGCGCACTCGCGGAAGTCGAAATCGCGGTATTGCTTGTCTTCGCAGTGCCATTCTTTCGCGCATTCGCGTAATCGCGCAGAGCATCGCGGGCGGACGGCGTCAGCACCGCGTCACGCGCGGCAGCGCTGGGATCCGCACCCGTGGCAATAATGGCCTCGATGTCTCTGGCTGTGAAAACGGTGTTCATTGTTTAAATGGTGAATAGAAAATTTCGTCCACCAGCGCGGCGTTGATTGCGTCGATGGGCGGTGACTTCTCGAACGGCTGCGCGGCTTCGCGGCCTTCAACAAATCCAATCGTCTGGCCGACACCGCCACCTAGCGCGTCATAAACCACGAGGCTCGGGTCTTTGCTCAAACCCGCCGGCTCGACGCTGCCTTGTTGAAAATGTTCGCGCGTGAACGGCGACACCACGAGCCAGCGCGCGCCTTCGAGTTCCGGCACAACGACGCTGAGCGTGACGCGACCGATGACGGTGCCAAGTCTCATACCGGCACACCCGGCTCTTTCTCATCCACAATGCCAACGACGATCCAACGCGCCGGACTCTTATTATCTTCCACCGCCCGCCGCGCCGCCGCGCCGTCAGAAGAAATCACTACGCGTTGATGCATGCCCGCTCCGTGCGGATCGATCGCGATTTGAGGCACGCCCTCCGCCTCGCCTGCGCCGTTGATTGGCTGGCAAATGACGAATCGCCAGCCCTCGAAGCTCGGATGCTTTCGGGTAGCCGTCAGATTGCCTTCAACGCGCGCTAGCAGCATAAAAAACCACGAAGACACGAAGAGCGCGAAGGCTGGGAAGAACAGAAGACGAAACGCATGAACGTCCTTCCTCCTTTGTGCTCTTCGTGCCTTCGTGGTTCATCTTCAGTAAATCCTCAAATTGTCCACCATCACGCAGCGGCGCACGCGCGTGAACGTGCGGGGGTTCGTGATGCCTTCGCCAGTCGGCGTGGCGATGGAGAAACTCAGATAACCTTCGCCGCCGAGTCCGAGTCCGGCGACGCACGGGCCGTTCTTGATGAACAGAGTCGTGTCGAGAGCGCGGCCCATGGCGGTCATCGCCTCGACGTCGTGCGAGTGAATGATCGCGGTGTGCTTGTAGTTGTGTTCGGCCACAAGGGAATACTTGATGCCTTCCTCGATGCTCTTCACGCGAGAGATGGGAAGGAACGGCATCATCTGCTCCTCGATCACGAACGGATGATTCGCGTCCGTCTCAGCGAAGAGAAGCTGTGTGCCCGACGGAATGTTCACGCCGGCGGCCTTCGCGAGCACGATGGGATCTTTGCCGATGAAATCCTTGTTCACGCTCGGCTCAGCGCAGCCGCCGCCGTGGCCGGGTTTGAAAGTGAACGCCGCCTTCGTCAGCGCATCGAGCTGCGCGTTGTTTAGAAGAAACGCGCCGTTCTTCTCCATCTCGGCCATCAACTTGTCCGCGATGTTCTCGAGTGCGAAGACTTCCTTCTCGCCGATGCAGAGCAGGTTGTTGTCGTAAGCCGCGCCGCTCACGATCGCCTTCGCTGCGCGCTTCATGCACGCAGTGTCATCCACGAGCACAGGAGGATTGCCGGGACCTGCGCACACGGCGCGCTTGCCGGAAGCCATCGCGGCCTTCACCACGCCAGGGCCGCCAGTCACGAGGAGGAGACGCACAAATTCGTTTTTGCAGAGCGCAGCAAAACTCTCCATCGACGGCTTCTCGATGATCGTCGCGATGTTCTCGATGCCCGTTTCGCGAAAGATGGCTTCGTTGTAAGCGCGCACAGCGACCGCCGCGCAACGCGCTGCGCTCGGATGCGCGTTAAACACGACGGAGTTTCCAGCCGCAACAATGTTCACGATGTTGCCGCTCAACGTGGGAATCGAATGAGTGCTCGGCGTGATCGCGCCGACGACGCCGAACGGTGTGTACTCCTCAAGCGTGATGCCGTGATCGCCGCTGCGCGCGTCCGGCCGCAACCAATCCACACCCGGCACGAGCTTGATGATTTTCAGCTTCTCGATCTTGTGGTCGAGCCGTCCGATCTTTGTCTCCTCGAGTTCGATGCGACCCCACTCGTCGGCATTTTTCTCGGCGAGCGTTTTGACGATGTTCTCGATCTTGCGTCGCGCTTCGACGCCCGCCTTTTTCAGCTGCTCAAAGGATTCTTGCGCCGCGGCACACGCTTCATCCGCGGTTTGGAACACACCGAACTTCCCGCGCAATCCTGGAGCGCCGTTCGCGCTCGGTTTGTTGTGACAACCGCAATCCTGCTTCGGCGCAGGCGCGGAATTTTGCGGAGCGGGCGCACCACCGAGACGGCCCAGCACTTCAGAAACAATGTCTCGGATTAAAGCTTCGTTCACTGCACTCATGGTTCACACGCGGCTGAGCCGCAGATCACTGTTGGTTTTTCGCGCTGAAGATTTGTTTCCCGAAGACATCCACGCAATCGACGATGCCGATAATCACGGCATCGACGGGCGCTTCTTTCATACCGCCAGCGAGACGCGCGGAACTGCCCTGGCAGAAGAGCACCATCTCGTTGATGCCCGCGCCGATGGTGTCCACCGCCACGATGGTATTCGCGCCGGGGCGAAACTTCGTCGGGTCTTTGTCGTCCACAAGTTGCGGGCGCAGCAACAGCAGCTTGCGCCCGTTCATGGCGGGATCCTTCTTGGTCGAGACGACCGAACCTTCGACTTTGGCGAGGAACATCGGTACCTTTCCGCCACGACGAACACGGCAAGCCGCGCACGCAGTGGCAAAGAATTACTTCTTCTTGGGCAATACCGCGTCCACGTCACCGTGCGGACGCGCAATCACGTGCACGCTCACGACTTCGCCTTTGATCGCCTTGATCGCTTGCGCGCCGGCGTCGGTGGCGGCCTTGACGGCGGCGACATCGCCCACGATCACAGCGGTGACGAGTGCGTTGCCAACCTGGGTCATCGGGCCCGCGAGTTCCACGTTTGCGGCTTTGAGCATCGCGTCGGTGCCCTCGACGAGAGCGACGAGCCCGCGCGTTTCGATCATTCCAATTGCTTGAACGGCCATAATTTTATTGATGGTTGTTTGTTGAGTTGAGAAATCAGTTCTTCGAGTTTTCGAGTAATCGCTTCACTTCGCGCGCCACGACCAACTCCTCGTTGGTCGGAATCACCATGAGTTTCACGCGCGAGTTCGTGGCGCTGATCACGCCTTCTTTCGCGCGAGTTTCGGAATTCAGTTTTGGATCGAGAACGATGCCGAGGTCTTCGAGCCCGGCGCAGATGGCTTCGCGCAACTCACTGCGGTTCTCACCAATGCCGGCGGTAAACACGATTGCGTCCGCGCCACCAAGTTCGAAGAAGTAAGCGCCGATCCAATGCCGCGCGCTCGCGACGAACACATCGAGAGCGAGCTTCGCCTTCACGTTGCCTTTGTTCGCAGCGTCCTGGATGTCTCGAATGTCGTTCGAGAGTCCGCCCGCGAGACCCTTTAATCCGCCTTCCTTCGAGAGCTGGCGTTCGGCTTCATCGAGCGAGAGACCAAGCGCGCGCACTGCGTACGGCACCGCTGCGGAGTCCAGATCACCGACTCGATTGTTGTGTGGCAAGCCGGACTGAGGGCTCATGCCGAGGCTGTTGCCGATCGCCACGCCATTCCGAATTCCGGTGATCGACGAAGTGCCTCCGAGATGACAGGAGATAACCCGGAGCGCAGGACCATTCACCGGCGTCGTGCCGCCGTTCACGTATTGTTCGCGCGCACGTTTCGCGACATCTGCGCGGCTGAGCAGTTCCGCGGAACGTTCCGCGATGAACTTGTGGCTCGCGCCGTGAAAACCGAAGCGACGAATGCCCGCCTCATACCACGCATCCGGCACCGCATAGCGCATCTGCGCTTCGGGCGCGAACTGGTAGAACGCCGTCTCGAACAGCCCCACGAGTGGCATGCCAGGCATCCGCTGCGCGAAGAGGCGAATGCCCGTGATGTAGGGCGGATTGTGTGCTGGCGCGATGCCGTTGTAGGCCTCCATCGCATTCAGCACGCGGTCGTCGAGTCGCACGCAGCCACTCACGTTTTTCGCGAGCACGGTTTTGAAACCGACTGCCGCCAAATCGTGTTCGCTCGCAATCGCGCCGCCCTCTTTCAACTGCGCCAGGCAATCCTCGATCGCTTGCGAGTAATCAGTCACACGCTCGAACCCGCCTTTGTGCAGCAGGCGCTCGGCGCTGTTCGAGAAATCGAACAGCCGCCACTTGAGCGACGTGGAACCAATGTTGGCGACGAGAACTTTCATGATTTGCGATCTACGATTTTGGATTTACGAGCGGCGCTGTTTGTTGAAGCCGGTGGCGTAAATCGTCATTCGTAAATCCGAAATCACTGCTGGAGCCACTTGCCGAGCACAGCGAGACCATCGTGCGGACGCGGGATCACTTGCACGCTGACGATCTGGCCGACTTGTGACGCAGCGGCAGCGCCTGCATCAGTAGCGGCTTTCACGCTCGCGACATCGCCGCGGAAAAATGCGGTGACGTATCCCGAGCCAATTTTTTCCCAGCCAGTGAAGGTGACGTTCGCGGACTTCAGCGCCGCGTCCACTGCTTCGAAGAGAGCGCAAAGCCCCTTCGCTTCGATCATTCCGATTGCTTGTTGAGCCATAAATTTGTCGATGTTTGAGAGTGGATCGTTACTTCTTCACCGCGTTGTTCTCGCCGAAGAAAATCTTGCCGAGATCTTCGTGCGGGCGGGCAATGATGTGCGAGGCCACGAGTTCGCCGACTTTGCTCGCGGCTTTTGCTCCGGCATCCACCGCAGCCTTTACGCTCGCCACGTCGCCGCGGCAAATCACCGTGATCAGCCCGCCGCCGATCGCGATTGTCTTCTGGATGGTGATGTTAGCTGCCTTGGCCATCGCGTCGGTCGCTTCCACGCTCCCGGTGTAGCCCTTCGTTTCAATCATTCCGATTGCTTCGCTCATTGATGTTCTCCTGTTTTGTAGTTTGAGGTTGTTGAAATTATTTCAGCAATTCACACGGCGTGTTTGGCTGGAGATTGCAGGCGTTGCCTTCATCGGTGTCGATGTGCACCTCCAATTTGAAACTCTTGTCCACGCGGCAAAGCATCCGATCGAGCGACAGCCCGCAATCGCCGCCAATCTTCAACTTCATGAAATCACCTGGCTTCACGCCGTAGTAGTCAGCGTCCACAGGATTCATGTGAACATGGCGCAGTGCGCGAATGATGCCCGACTCCATCTCGAAAAACCCCGTTGGTCCCATGAGCATCCCGCCGATGGTGCCTTTGATGTCACCGGAGCTACGGAGCGGCAGCTCGTACCCGAGTGCGATGCCGTCTGTGTAAGAAAGCTCAACCTGGTTCAGCGTGCGACACGGCCCGAGGATGCGGAGGTTTGAAATCACACGGCTGCGCGGTCCGATCAAAGTGAGCGTCTCTTTCGCCGCGAACTGGCCATCCTGATAGAGCCACTTGTGAACCTGAAGCTGATGGCCCTTGCCGAAAAGAATCTCGACCGCGTCCTGCGTGAGATGGCAATGGCGCGCGCTGACGTTCACGAGCAGAGGATTCGGACCAGCAGCCGCGCGCGGCAACGGCTTGCCAAGACGCTGATACACAGTCTGTCGAACGAGATGTTCGACAACCGATCGATGCATTGAGGCGTTTGCTGTGGCCATACTTGAATTAAAGCGGCGGCAGTTTTTGATAACTTGAGTTCGCAGTCAAACATTTTCTTGCAAATACTTCCAGATTCTATCACAACCCAGCTGGATGACGGCTGAAGAGCGACAACACCGGATAGAGGCTTACCTCACGAAGGTGGAGTTTGCGTCGCTGGAGGAACTGGCGCAGCACACCGGCGCATCCGTTTCGTCCGTCCGCCGTGACGTCACGGTGCTCGAAGCCAACGGCCACGTGCGGCGAACTCATGGCGGAGCGCGGTTGACCAATCCTCGTTCCGATGAATTCGCGTTTTCATCTCGTGATACCCAACAGCTTGCCGAGAAAGAGCGGATCGCCCGCGCCTGCGCCGATCTGATCACCTTGAACCAGACGGTGATCATCGATGCCGGCACAACGTGCTTCCACGTCGCCCGGCATTTGGAGAACAAAACCCTGCACATCGTCACGAACTCGCTTCCCGTGGCGCAACATTTCGGCTCGTCACAGCGCATTGAGGTCGTCGTCTCGGGTGGCGTCATTTATCCGCGATTGGGCGTTCTGGTCGGTCCTCTCGCTGTGGAGGCGTTTTCTCGCGTGCGGGCGGACGTCGCGATCATGAGTTGCGGCGGCCTCACTCCCGATGGTGTGATGAATTCGCACGGGCTGCTCATTGATATCCAGCAAGCGATGCTGCGATCCGCGCGTCAGGTCGTGCTGTGCGTGGATCACACCAAGTTCGGCCGACAATCGATCAGCCGCCTGTGTGGTGTGGAGAACATCGACATCGTGGTGAGCGATCAGGCGCCGCCGCCGGAGCTGCTGGCGGGACTGGAAGCGGCCGGCGTTCGAATCATTATCGCGTCAGAAGCCGGAACCGAGGTGTTGCGGGAAGGAATGCCGCGGGAACGGCCAATCCGATCAACGCCCATGCCATCTCCGTTCGACGAACACCCGAGCGGTTTGGACGAGGTTCCGAAGGAACAAGCCGATCAATCATTGAAGCCGCGTCGTGAGGCATCTCGGAGCCGGCCCAAAGCTGAAGCTCCAGACGTGACCGAGAACAGAGGCGCGTCCGAAGTCTTTTCGGATCGCGACAGTTTCATCGATTAGCGCGGTGCGTACCCGTCGCGCCGCGCGTCAACAACGTCTCATTTTACGCTCCCTTCCGGCGAACGAGGGAGACGACGAAAAGCACGAGAAACAAAACGGCCAGCACTTTGGCTATCGTGGCGGCAAGTCCGGCCAGCGCTCCAAATCCAAGCCATGCCGCCAGCAGCGCGATCACCAAAAAGATTACGGCGTAGTACAACATAGTTCCCTTCTTAAGCTTTGCCTCGGCGCATCAGCCCAAATGTTCCGACCACCACCGCTGCCACGCCACCAATGAGCATCCACATGGCTTTGTCCGTGGGATTCCCCGTGAAGAAGCGCGACACTTCCGAGCTGAATGAGTCCGCCGCGCTGATTCCGAAGATGGCGAGGACTATGCCGCCGACGAGTAGTGTTATTGCTATTTCCCTGTTCATTTTTCCTCCTTGCTGGAGAAAACGTTGCACGCAAAGCGCCGCCGCACAATGGATCGCTTTTAATGAACTCGTGCGAATGGCCGATAGAAGCGGAATGAACATTCGCTGGGTTATCGCGGTTGTTTGCACGTTTCTCGCCTCAACCGTGAGCCGCGGCGCAGGATTGACCTGGATCACGAATTACGACACGGCGGTGGCGCAAGCTGCGCGCGAAGAGAAGGCTGTGTTAATCAACTTCACCGGCTCGGACTGGTGCGGCTGGTGTATCAAATTAAAGGCCGAGGTGTTCGACACGCCGGAATTCACGGCATTTGCGGAGGCGAACTTCGTGTTGCTCGAAGTGGATTTTCCGCAACGCAAGCGGCTGAGCGCCGAGCAGCAGCGGAAGAACGACGCGCTCCAGGAGAAGTTCGGCATCGAAGGTTTCCCCACGCTCATCGTGTTGAATGCGTCTGGCAAAGCAGTCGCGAAGACCGGTTACGTGCGCGGCGGACCGGCGAAGTTCATCGAGGCCGTCAAGCGCGCGCCGGACATCGCATGGAAAACCTCGGAACCTGCGCGGACCAAGTCGCCACCTCCTCCGGCTGAAACATTGGTCACCGCTCCGAGCGAACCGTGGGCCGGCATGCCGACCGCAGTGAAACGCTACGATGATTTGAAACTCACAGGACTTTCCGGCACGGCCACCCGCCGCTTCGCCATCGTGAATAACCAAACCTTTGCACCCGGCGAAACCGCGCGCGTGAAGCTCAAGGACGCCGAGGTGAAACTGCTTTGCAAAGAAATCCGCGAGCGCTCTGTGGTCGTGCAATTCGAAGGTGCGGCGGAAACCAAAGAGTTGTTCCTCGACGGACAGTGAGCCGAAGTCCCAGTGAACACGCAGACAACCGATCGCCGAAGATCAGACTCGTGAAACAATTTTTCCGCCGACAATAGTGAAGACCGCTTTGCCCTTGAATTTCCATCCGCCGAACGGTGAGTTCTTCGATTTGCTCGCAGAACCGGCACGTTCATAAGTCCATTCCACGTCGGGATCGATCACCGTCACGTCCGCATCCGCGCCGATCGCGAGCGTGCCTTTATTGAGGTGGAGCAGTTTCGCGGGAGCGACGGTGAACTTCGCGATGATGTCTGCGAGCGGAAGTCTCCTGGTGTGATAAAGCTGCATCAGTGACAGCGGCAGTTCTGTCTCGAAACCCGTGATGCCGAACGGCGCGTAATCAAACTCCACTTCCTTTTCGTAATCGCAGTGCGGCGCGTGATCGCTGGCAAGAATTTCAATCGTTCCATCGCAAAGTCCTTCCAGGATCGCATCGCGATCCGCGGCGGAGCGCAGCGGCGGGTTCATCTTGAAATTGGTGTCGTACTTGGGCCACGACGGCTTCGCTTCGCCATTCTCGTAGCCGAACACGCGTTTGCCGTCCTTGCTCCAGAACGCTTCGCTGCCGGCGATCGCTGCGTCGGTGAGGGTGAAGTGATGTGGGCAAGCCTCGCCGGAAATTGGGATGCCACGCAGTTTCGCGGCGCGCAACAGCTCGACTGATTTGGCCGAACTCAAGTGCTGGCAATGGACCCTCGTGCCCGTCAACTCGGCGAGGAGAATGTTTCGCGCCACGATCATGTCCTCGCCCGATGCGGGCCAACCGCGCAAACCGAGCGCCGCGCTCCAGTAGCCCTCGTGCATCACTCCGTCAGTGACGAGCGCGTAATCCTGGCAATGGTCCATCACGGGCAAATCAAACATGCGCGCGTATTCGAGTGCGCGGCGCATCAACTCGTTGCTCTGCACGCAATGACCGTCATCGGTGATCGCGACCACACCCGCGGCTTTGAGCGAGCCGATCGGCGCCAATTCCTCGCCCGCGATGCCGTTGGTGATCGCGCCGGCCACGAAGACATTCACCACGCCTTCGCGTTCCGCCTTTTCCTTCACGAGCGCGACGGCAGCCGGATTGTCGATGGTGGGAGACGTGTTGGGCATGCAGACAACCGTGGTGAGTCCGCCGCGTGCCGCTGCCCTGGTTCCGCTGGCAATCGTTTCCTTGGCCGATTGGCCGGGCTCGCGCAGATGCGCGTGAAGATCAATGAGGCCGGGGCAAACGATCTT
>DATHEW010000022.1:0-2664 GCA_035318425.1 Candidatus Acidiferrum sp.
CCGAGTGAATCGCGAGGTGCGTTTCACTGAACCCGAGGCGGGCGCGATCACCGGTTCCACTGGGGTTTCGGGTTAAGAAATCCCTGCCAAATGCCGAAGTTCAGGCAATGCAAAGCGCTTCCAACGTGACGGCAACCGACGCGGCCCCGGCCCTCTCGGCCCCATCGCGGACACGAATATTCTTCCTCGCGGGACTGCTGGTGTTTTGCTTCTGCTGCGCGCTCTTCCGCGTGTGCGATGTCGATGTCGGGTATCACATCCGCACGGGCGAACACATCCTCTCGGGCAACGGCATTCCCGCCGTGAACACGTTTTCATACACCGTGCCGAACGAGCCGTGGTACTTGCAGCAATGGATGCCTGCGACGATCTACACGCTGGCGCATCGAATGGGCGGACTGCCGGCGCTTACAATCTTCAAGGCGCTGCTCGCCACGCTGCTGATGTTTCTGGTGTACCTGAACGCACGCGACGCAGCCGGCAAGAATTCATTGTGGCCGCTGTGGGTGGTCACCGTCGCCGTGCTGGCGCTCCGCGTGCGCTTCTTCGAACGTCCCGATCTTTTTACGTCCGCTCTCTTCGCTCTGGTGCTTTGGCTCGACTGGCGGCATGGCAACTATCGCCGCTGGCAATGGATCTTTCTCCCGCTCCTGATGGCGCTTTGGGCGAACACGCATGCAGGTTGGGTGTACGGTCTTGTCCTGCTCGGCACGCTGAATGCGGTGGAGTGGATCGAATTCGCCTTTCCAAAATTACGCGGCGAACCTGGGGAAGAATCTCGTCCGCCCTTCAAGACACTGCTCGTGCGTCCGCTCAGCATCTTGCTGTCACTCATCGCCGCCGTGGCCTCCGTTCAAGTCATCAATCCGAACGGCTGGAAAATTCTAACTGTTCCGTTTACGCAATTCCTCAGCACGTTCTGGCAATCGGTGATCCTGGAGTATCGTCCCCCGACCTGGGCGAACTCGAAGCTGCTCTTCGTCTGGCTCGCTGCCGTCGTGGTTCTCCAATTCATCACCTGGCGTTCGCTGCGGCTGCGATTCCTTCTGCCGTCCGCCGTGTTCGCTTACTTCGCGTTCAGTTCGCAACGGTCGCTCTCCGCGTTCATCATCGCATCGGCGCCGCACGTGGCGTTCATGCTTACGAAGTTGCCGCGCATCGAATTGCCATCCACTGAAAAACTCTCGCGTGCGTTGCTGCCCATCGCCTGGGCGGCGTTGCTCACGTTCGTCGTGGTCCCGAATCGCACCTACCAGTTTGGCGTCGGTCTCTTTCACGGTTTTTATCCGACAGAAGTGTTTTCCGTGATGCGCACCAACATGGCGCCACAGAATGTTTTCAACGACATGCGCTTCGGCGGCCCGATGCTCTGGAGCCTCTATCCGAAATTCAAACCGTTCATCGATGGCCGCGGCGACGCCTACACCGAAGAATTCTGGAAGAGGGAATACCTGCCCGTGCTGCGCGGCGATCGCTGGGAGGAAGTCTTCGCGAAATATCAGGTCACTGCTGCGCTGCTCGCCAACCAGGGGCCCACGAAAATCCCGGCGCTCGTTCCACCGCTCGCGCACAGGCTCTTCGCGCATCCGGACTGGGCGCTGGTGGCGTACGACGATGACACGATGCTCTTCCTCAAACGCATCGAAGCAAACCAGGCGTTGATCGCGCGTGGCGAGTTCAAGGAACTCTGGCCGGGCGACTGGAACCTCGGAAAAATCACGGCGACGAATTTGCAACAAGTCGCCGGCGAGGCGACTCGCGCGTTTGATTTGTATCCCGGTCTGTACGCCCGTGCAACTGCCGCACGTTGTGCGATGGTGGCTGGCGATTACAAAGGCGCTGCGGACATGCTTGGCGAATTCATCGGCAAGCAAGAGGTCAGCCCGGCCTTCTGGCGCGACTACGCCTTCTGTCTCGTCCAGGCGGGTGATGATGCCGCCAGGACCGAACGCGTGCTGAAGCGAATGATTCGCGAGAACACTGCCCGCGGTTACGCTTATTACCTCCAGCATTTCATCGCATTGAACAAAAGCGATGCCGACAGCGCCAAACGGCTGTTGGCAAAAGCCATTGAGGCCGAGCCGGAGAACAACGATTACCGCCGCGCCCTGGCACAATTGCAGACGAACGCCGCCGCGCTGAACGGGGGCCGCTCTTCATGAGCACTCTCGACACAATGCACCGCGGCACAGCAGGTCTTCTCACGGCGCCCCCGGAGACAACGGATGGCAGCGAACGCGCGATCGAACTTTCCATCGTGATGCCGTGCTTGAATGAAGCCGACACCCTCGAGAGTTGCATTCGCAAAGCCCAGCAGGCGCTCACCGAGAACAACATTTGCGGCGAGGTAATCATCGCAGACAACGGCAGCACCGATGTTTCGCGCGAGATCGCCGAGCGCCTGGGCGCTCGCGTCATTTGCGTGAAGCAGCCTGGTTACGGCAGCGCGCTCATGGGCGGCATCGAGGCGGCGCGCGGCCGGTACGTCATCATGGGAGATGCCGATGACAGCTACGATTTCGGCGAGATTCCAAAATTCATCGAGAAGCTTCGTTCCGGTTACGGCCTGGTGCAGGGCTGCCGTTTCCAGTCTGGCGGAGGACGTATCATGCCAGGTGCGATGCCGTTTCTACACTACTGGCTCGGCAATCCGATGTTCTCGTT
>DATHEW010000023.1:0-14210 GCA_035318425.1 Candidatus Acidiferrum sp.
CGCCATGCCTGCCTGGTCTTTGCGCATCTTCAGGCGAGCGCGCATTTCGTCACTGTCCCGGCCGCGCTCCGCCACGCTGTCATTGAACGCTTTTTTTTCGGCGACGTTCTTCTTTACGTGGTTGCGTACCCAGTCGCACACCTCGCCATCGGTCATGCTGCCTTTGACAACCTCGATCATCTGTTCGGCGCTCACGCCTGCGGCTTTGAGCCACGAACCGTCGAAACCCTTGGTGAAATTCTCCTGATAATCCGGCGCCAGTTTACCCGCGAGGTGCAGGCGAATTTTGTCGATGAACCGCGGCAAGTGACACCAGCCGTCCATCATTTCGCGCGGGCTGCGGGGGTAGATGATTTCGTTACTCATGCGTGAAGCTTTGGGAAGGTGTCATCGCTGTGTCAACGATGAGCAGGCTGGTTCAGAAATTCCAAAGTCCAAATGGCGCGTGCGATTGAGATTTGGAATTTCTCCACCGCCAGTCAGAGTTGAACCCTTCCCGCCTCTCTCACCCCGCTGCCTTTCTGCTTCGTGCGCGAATCACCAAGATCAGAGCGGCACTGCTTAAAAAGTCGTTGCAAGCGCGCCACAACGTCCGGATGTTCGTCCGCAACATTTCTTGTCTCACCGATGTCTTTGCCGAGATCGAACAGCGCAAGTTCCGTGCGTTGCTGCGCGTACTTTCCGGGTTGCCCGCCGGACCCCGGCGGAGTGGGGCGTGGATAGACATGCGGCAGGTGCAGCTTCCAATTGCCGCTGCGCACCGCTTGCAACTCCTGCCCCCAATAGACGAAGAACGCGTCGTGTGGCGTCTTCGCTCCCGACGCGCCAAACATCAGCGGAGAAATGTTGCGGCCATCAATGATGCGATCGGTCGGGGCATTCGTGCCCGCGAGCGTCGCAAAGGTCGGCAGGAGATCAATCGTCGAGACAAGCTCGTTGCATGTCTTGTTCGCTGGAATTTTTCCGGGCCATCGCATCACCGCCGGCACACGCACACCGCCGTCCCACGATGTCGCTTTGCCTTCGCGTAACGGGCCGGCATCGCCCGCGTGATCGCCGTAGAGCAGCCACGGTCCATTGTCAGACGTGAAGACCACCAACGTTTTTTCATCGAGTCCATTGCGCTTGAGCGAATCGAGCACCTGACCGACCGACCAATCGATTTCCATAATCACGTCGCCGTAAAGTCCGCGGCCCGATTTGCCTTTGAACTTGTCGCTCACGAAGATCGGCACGTGCGGCATGTTGTGCGCGAGGTAGAGGAAGAATGGTTGCGACTTGTTGCACTCGATGAACTTCACTGCGCGCTCAGTGTACCATGTCGTGAGCTGCGTCTGGTCGGGCATGATCTGCACCACGCGTTCGTTCTCGTAGAGCGGCAGCGGCGGATAATTCGTTTTGCTTGTGGGATGATGCGGCCACATGTCATTCGAGTAAGGCAGGCCGAAATAGTCATCGAAGCCCTGGCGTGTGGGCAGAAACTCCGGCGCGTCGCCGAGATGCCACTTGCCGTAAATCGCCGTCGCGTAACCGCGCCCTTTCAGCACTTCGGCTATCGTGATCTCGTTCGGATTCAATCCCATTTTCGACCGAGGCGGATACGCGCCTTGAACCCCGACGCGATTGGGATAACAGCCGGTCATCAACGCCGCGCGTGAAGCGGAGCACACCGCCTGACCTACGTAGAAATCAGTGAACCGCATTCCTTCGCGCGTGAGACTATCCAAGTGGGGCGTCGGCGTTTTCGAACCGAACGGCCCAATATCCCCGTAACCCATGTCGTCACAAAAGATCAGCACGATGTTGGGAGGTCGCGACGCGCTGGTGATCGCGTGGGTCGCGGGCGGCGCGGTGCGACAGCCGCTGTTCAGAAACAAGCTCAGCACCAGCAAGATGATGCAGTGGCGCAGTGCGTTCGGGTTCATGCGCATGAAGATGGCAAAGCCTGCGTTCGAGAGCGAGAGTGGCTTGCGAAAGTGTGCCTTGTCTCGACTTGCTCGATCGTTAGTGTTCGCCCACACCATGCAAGCACGAGGATTGTTCATCACGTTCACATTGCTGCCCATGCTCGCCGGCGCCGCAGCTCCCGCCGGGCTGCTCAAGAGAGAATTCATTTACGAGCGCGCACCGTTTCCCGAGTGCCACGCCTCGACAATCTGCGAGGTGAATGGGCAATTGCTCGCGGCCTGGTTCGGCGGCACACGCGAGAAGGACAAAGACGTCGAAATCTGGGTGTCACGTCACGACGGCGTGAAGTGGAGCGCGCCGGTGTCCGTCGCGACGGGTATCGACGGCGACAAACGTTTTCCGAGTTGGAATCCCGTGCTCTTCCAGGCGAAGAACGAGCCACTCACGCTCTTCTACAAAATCGGTCCGAGCCCTGACACGTGGTGGGGAATGAAGATCGCTTCCGCCAATGGCGGCGCCACATGGAATTCGCCGGCGCGCTTGCCCGAGGGAATTTTTGGCCCCATCAAAAACAAACCGGTGCAGCTCGCGGGCGGCGAGATCATCTCCGGTTCGAGCACGGAACACGACGGCTGGCGTGTCCACTTCGAGCGTTCAGCGGATAACGGCAAGACATGGGAGCGCACCCAAACGATTTCTGACCCGAAGCAATTCGGCGCGATCCAGCCAACGATTCTCATCCACACGAACGGCGCGTTGCAGGCGCTCTGCCGCAGCAAGAAACAGAGAATCGTGGAGACGTGGTCGCGCGATGGCGGACGCACTTGGAGCGACTTGGAGGCAACCTCATTGCCAAATCCAAATTCAGGCATCGACGCCGTGACGCTGCGCGATGGCCGGCATCTGGTGATTTACAATCATACCACGCGCGGCCGCAGCCCGTTGAATCTCGCCGCCTCGCGTGATGGCAAGACATGGCAAGCCGCGCTCGTGTTGGAGAATGAGTCTGGCGAATATTCGTATCCCGCAATCATCCAGACGAGCGATGGCTTGGTTCACTTGACCTACACCTGGAAACGCCAGCGTGTGAAACACGCGGTGATCGATCCGGCGACATTAGAACCGCGAGACATGCCGAACGGTGCGTGGCCAAAATCAAGCGAGTAAAATAGCGATCTGCCATGTTCCCCCCTCGCACGCTACTTGTGCGCTTGAACGTCCATTGGCATTCTGCGCGCGAAACGCGCACAACCTCTGATGTTCGAACGACTTTTCAAAAACATTGATGACGCTCTCCGGAAAGAAACCGTTGCACAATCGAACTCGATGATACCGCGGGCTCCTCTTCCTGAATTACCTCGGCGAACCACCGCGGCAGGCCGGGCGCTGTATCTCGCCGTCGCACTTCCCGATTGATCCAGCACTATGCGCCATGCCTTCACGATGAAGCTCAAACCCGGCGGCGCTGCAGAGTACAAACGCCGTCACGACGAGCTGTGGCCAGAGCTTGCGCGAGTTTTGCGCGAGGCTGGCATTTCGGATTATTCCATCTTTCTCGATGAGCGAACGTCCACGCTGTTCGCCGTGCAAACCTTGACCGCCGACAACACTGCGCACCTTCTCCCTCAGCACCGGCTCGTGCGTAAGTGGTGGGATTCGATGGCGCCGCTGATGGAAGTGCATCCAGACCGCGCGCCGATTTGCGGCGAGTTGAAGGAGATGTTTTACCTCGAATGATCAATCGCTTGCTCACCCGCCTGCTCATCGCCACGGCCGCAATCGGTTGCCTGACGACTGGGTCCGCGCAGGATCGGCTGAAGTCGATGTCTGGTTACGAACGCTACCAACGCGTGAGTCGCGAAGGCGGCAGTTCCGTGAGCGGCGGCGCGGTTTCCGTGACATGGAAGGATGATGGCAAAGCGTTCGAGTTTTCGCGCGGAGGGAAGAAGTTCCGATACGACATCGCGCACAGGACCGCGACGGAGTTAGCACCGACGAACACCACCGGGACTACGAACGAACCCACGTTCCAGATCACCAGCAGTGGCCGGCGCCGCGAGTTGCGCGTCGCACGTGGCCGTCAATACACCAACGCGTATTCACCTGACGGCAAGTGGAAGGCATTTCATCGTGATCGCAACGTGTGGCTCAGCGACACAAACGGTTCCAATGCCGTCGCCATCACGACGGAAGGGAATGAGAAGGCGCGCATAAAGCTGGGCAGCGCGAGCTGGACGTACGGCGAAGAGCTGTACCAGAACACCGCGATGTGGTGGTCGAGCAACAGCCAGAAGCTCGCGTTTTATCGCTTCGATGAAAGCAAGGTGCCGGACTATTACCTCACGCTGTCGCACACGAAGTTGCTCACGACTCTCGATACCGAGCCGTATGTGAAGGCTGGCGGCACGAATCCGGTCGTGGATCTTTTTATCTACGATCTCGTGAGCAAGCAAACTACACGCGTCGATGCGCGTGATGGGGAGCCATTCACTGATTCGTCAGTGGGTCATTATCTCTATGGCGTCTCGTGGACCGAGGACAACCAGGAACTTCTGTTCCATCGCACCAATCGCCGCCAGAACGTGATGGAACTCGTCGCGGCTGATCCTGAATCCGGCAAGTGCCGCGTCATCGTGCGCGAGGAATGGCTGCCGAGCTGGACCGACAACTCACCGATGTTTCGTTTCTTGAAGGACGGGAAGCGTTTCATCTGGAGTTCCGAGCGCACCGGCTGGAAGAATTTCTATCTCTACGACCTGGGAGGGACGAACTCCGCGAGTCCCACGAATGCGAGGCTCCTCGCGACATTGACGAAGCATGGGTTCGAGGTGGACGACATCGTGCGCATCGATGAAAAGCGCGGCGAACTCTTCTACACCGCGCGCAGTGGCGAAAACCCGATGAAGCTGCAACTGCACCGCGTGTCGCTCGATGGCGACGGCGACGTGCGACTTACCGATCCGGAGCTTCATCACGCCGCCGATGTGGCGCCTGATGGCAAACATTTCATCGACGTGGCGCAGACGCACGACACGCCGCCCAGCACGCGGCTGATGACTCGCGATGGCAAGCGCGTGACTGAATTGGCGAAGAGCGACATGACGAAGTTTGACTCGTTGAAACTAAAGCGTGTCGAGTTGCTGAAGTTCAAAGCGGCAGATGACACGACTGATCTTTACGGCCTGCTGCATTTTCCATCGGACTTCAATCCACGGCTGAAATATCCTGTGCTCGTGAACGTTTACGCCGGCCCTTCCACGACTGGCGCGCGCGAATCGTTCACTACGCCGAACGCGCTGACGGAATTTGGTTTCCTCGTCGCGAGCTTCGATTCGCGCAGCGCGAGTGGACGCGGGAAAAGGTTTCTCGACACGATTTACGAGAAACTGGGCACGGTCGAAATCGACGATCAGGCTGCGGGTGTGCGAGCGCTGGCGCGGCGGATTTACGTGAATCGCAAGCGCGTCGGGATTCATGGGACTTCGTACGGCGGCACTGCCGCGGCGTTGTGTCTGATGCGTTATCCGGATGTGTTTCACGCGGCGAGCGCCTCGTCGTCGGTCGTTGATTTCCGCAATTACGATTCGATCTACACGGAGCGCTACATGTGGCTGCCGCAGGAGAACAAAGCTGGCTACGACAAGACATCACCGATCACTTACGCGAAAAACATGCAGGGCGCGCTCATCTTGTTTTACGGCACGGCAGACGACAACGTGCATCCGTCGAACACACTTCAGCTCGTGAAGGAACTCCAGCGCCTCGGTAAAAGCTTCGAGTTGCAGGTCGGGCCTGACGTGGGACATGCCGCGGTAAATCGTGAGCGCATGATGGAGTTCTTCATCCAAAACCTGAAATGACCGGGTGGAGACTGTGCGCGCCAGTTTGCTCGCACGATTGGGAATTGCGGCTATCCTGAGCGCGCATGAATCGCCGGGAGTTTGTTGGAATCACTTCAGCCACCGCCGCTCATTTCTTCATCACCGGCTGCGCCACGCGTTCGAACCAATCCAAGGTTCAACTCGAAGAAGCGACGATCTCGCAACTTCAGGCGGCGATGCAGTCGGGGCGCGAATCTGCCGAATCACTCGCGCGCAAATATCTCGCGCGCATCGAACAGCTCGATCGCAACGGCCCAAAGTTGAATTCAGTCATAGAGCTGAATCCCGACGCGCTGGTGATCGCACGCGACCTGGATCGCGAACGCAAAGAGAAAGCCGCGCGCGGTCCGTTGCATGGAATTCCCGTGCTATTGAAGGACAACATCGACACGCATGACAAGATGATGACGACCGCCGGTTCCCTGGCGCTGCTCGGGTCGCATCCGCTGCAAGACGCGACCGTCACGCGCAAACTTCGTGAAGCGGGTGCGGTGATTCTCGGAAAAACGAATCTGAGCGAATGGGCCAACTTCAGGGGCAACAAATCGACGAGCGGCTGGAGCGCGCGCGGCGGGCTCACGCGCAATCCTTACGTGCTCGATCGCGATCCGTCGGGATCGAGCAGCGGTTCGGCGGCGGCTGTGGCAGCGAACTTGTGTTCCTTCGCGATCGGCACCGAGACGGATGGCTCAATCGTTTCACCGGCGGCGCACTGCGGCATCGTCGGTCTCAAGCCGACGGTGGGATTGATCAGCCGCGCGGGAATCATTCCCATCGCGCACAGTCAGGACACGGCGGGGCCGATGGGTCGCACGGTGGCGGATGTCGCTGCCGCGCTTGGCTCGCTCATCGGCGAAGACGAACGTGATCCGGTGACGATCGCGAGCCGCGGTCACACGCATTTGGATTACAACCAATTTCTTGATCGAGACGGATTGCGTGGCGCGCGCATCGGTGTGGCGCGGAAGTTTTTCAGCAAGAACTCACGGGCGAATTTCATCTTTGAAGGCTCGCTCAAAGCGCTGGAGCAAGCGGGCGCGGAACTGATCGATCCCGCTGAGCTTCCCACGCATGGCAAGTTCGGGAGCGCCGAACGCGAGGTGTTGCACTACGAGTTCAAGGCCGGCCTGAACGCGTATCTCGCCGCGCTCGGCTCCAATGCGCCCGTTCGTTCGCTTGAAGAAGTCATCGCCTTCAACGAACGCAATGCCGGCAAGGAACTCGTGTTCTTCGGCCAGGAAACGATGATCGAAGCGCAGAAGCGAGGGCCGCTCACCGATGAGAAATATCTTGAGGCCCTTGCCACCGCCAAGCGCTTGGCCGGCAAGGAAGGCATCGATGCTGTCATGAACAAGCATCGACTCGACGCCATTATCGCACCGACGGCAGGGCCGGCCTGTCGCGTGGATTTTGTGTATGGGGATCGAGGCGAAGGCGGAAGCTCGTCACCCGCGGCCGTGGCGGGCTACCCGAACATCACAGTGCCGGCAGGCTTTGTTTATGGATTGCCAGTCGGCATTTCGTTCTTCGGCCGCGCGTGGAGCGAACCGGTATTGCTGAAGCTGGCGTTCGCTTTCGAACAACTCACGCGCGTGCGCAAACCGCCGACTTACCGGCCGAGCATGACCTGGAGCGAATTCCCGCTCGCGGCCCAGCGCAAACCTTGAAACACTCCGCGCCATCATGGCGAAAACGCAGTACCTGACCGCGCCGATCAAGACCGCGGGCATGCCGCCCGGCGTGCCTTACATCGTCGGCAACGAAGCGGCCGAGCGGTTCAGCTATTACGGGATGCGCTCGATCCTTGTTGTGTTCATGACCGGCTACATGCTGAACGCCGCGGGTCAGCCAGATCGGATGTCGAAGGAGGAGGCGAACGGTTGGTTCCACATGTTCGTGTCCGCGGTGTATTTCCTTCCGATCCTCGGCGCGTTCCTGGCCGATGCCGTGCTCGGTAAGTATCGCACCATTCTGATCCTCTCGATCGTGTATTGCGTCGGCCATTTTGCGCTGGCGATCAATGACACGCGCCTTGGCCTCGTGATCGGATTGGGGCTCATTGCGCTGGGCGCGGGCGGCATCAAGCCGTGCGTCAGCGCGAACGTCGGCGATCAATTTGGTCCGACCAATCAGCACCTGCTGCCGCGCGTCTTCAACTGGTTTTACTTTTCCATCAACGCAGGCTCCGCGGGCTCAACCATCCTGATCCCGTGGCTGCTGGCCGATGCCCGATTTGGACCCAAGGTCGCCTTCGGCATCCCGGGCGTGGCAATGGTGATCGCGACAATTATTTTTTGGTTTGGCCGCAAGAAGTTCGTTCATATTCCGCCGACCGGCATCGCAAACTATTTCCGCCAGTTCAAGGATCCCGGTGTGCTGAAGGCGGTGGGTAACTTGCTCATACCGATTCCATTCGCCGCCATGTTCTGGTCGTTGTGGGATCAAACATCTTCATCATGGGTCAAGCAGGCGGAGAACATGAATCTTCACATGTTTGGCCACGATTGGTTGCCCGCTCAAATCCAGACCGTAAACCCCGTTTTCATCCTGATCATGTTGCCGCTGTTCTCGTACGTGATCTATCCGCTGATCGACAAAGTGTTCCCGCTCACTCCTCTGCGAAAAATGGGCATGGGCCTGTTCACGGCGGTGGCGGCATTCCTCATCGTGGCCTGGACGCAGGGGCGCATTGATGCCGGAGAGCGCCCGCACATCTGGTGGCAGATCCTCGCGTTCCTCGTGATCACCGCGGCTGAAGTCATGATTTCGGTGACACATCTTGAATTTGCCTACACGCAGGCGCCCAAGCGCATGAAGTCCCTGGTTATGTGTACTTACTTGAGCGCCGTGTCTGTTGGAAATCTGTTCACGTCAGCCGTGAACTTCTTCATTGGTAATCCTGACGGCACGTCGAAGCTAACGGGCGCACAATATTTTTACTTCTTCGTCTGGGTGATGCTCGGGACGGCACTCGTGTTCCTCTTTGTCAGTCCCTTTTACCGGGGCAAGACTTACATCCAGGATGAAGCACCGTCGGCGACGTGAACAGGGAACGTTCGTTCACTCTGACCATTGAACCAGCTCGGGAAGAGCATCTCGCCGAAGTCGCCGCGCTCGCCAGAGTTGTCTGGCAGACGCATTACCCCAGCATCATCTCGCCCGAGCAGATCGAGTACATGCTCGCGCGCGGTTATGACCTGAAAAACCTCCAAGCGGAACTGGCGTCCGGGATTCATTTTAAGCGCGCAATCGCCGCGGGAGAACTGCGCGGCTTTTCCTCATTCGGACCAGGGCCAGCAACGGGTGAAATGAAGTTACACAAACTGTATGTGCATCCCGAGTGGCAGCGGCGAGGCATAGCGGCCGCTTTGCTGGACTCGTGTGAAGCTGATGCGCACCGCGATGGTGCGACTGAACTCGTCCTCAACGTAAACAAGCGAAACGAAGTCGCTATCGCGGCTTACAGTCGTCACGGCTTTACGATTCGCGATTCCGTCACGAACGACATCGGCGGCGGGTTCGTGATGGACGATTACGTGATGGCCAAGCCGCTTTGATCAACGCTCTACGCCCAGCTTCCCTCGCACCAACTCGGGCAAATACTTCACCGGCACCGCACCCTGGCTGAGCACCGCTTCGTGGTAGCGACCCAGTTGGAATCCGTCTCCAAGCGTGCGCTGAACTCCTTCGCGCAAACGCACCATCGCCATGCGACCCGTGAAGTAAGTACTGAGTTGAACTGAGCTTTGCTTCGCGCGCACGAGCTTCAACCGCGCTTCCTGTTCGGATTGGAACGCGCCTTCGACCATCAGCTTCATCGCTTCGTCATCGCTCATGTTCGCGCAGTGAAGCTTGTGATCAAGAATCGCGTTGCACACGGCGCGTAAATAAAACTTCAACTGCGTCAATCGCAGTGCGAGATCGCGCTCGCCATAACCTTGATCCAGCATCATCTGCTCGGTGTAAACGGCCCAGCCTTCCACGTACACACCTGAGCCCATCACGCGTCGGATGAGCGATGGCACGCGAGCGCCGTAGTCCAACTGCACGTAATGGCCGGGATACGCCTCATGGATGGTGAGGATCTGCAGCATGTGACGATTGTATTCCTCGAGCAGGCTCTGCACGCGCTTCGCATCCCAATCCTTCGCCGGCGGGCTGATGGCGTACATCGTTGGCGCGTCCGGATCGAGTGGCGGCGCGCCATTCATGTAGGCCACGGAATTGCCGCGCTGAAATTCCGGCATCTCGATGATCTGGCAACGGTCAGGCTCAGGCAGACGCATGATGTCGCGTTCGCGGATGAACTCCTTAATGCGAGCGACCGTGGTGCGCGCGTCGTTGACCAACTCTTCCGGCTTGCCGTGTTCCTTTGCCACGGCACCAAGCACGCGCGCGATGGTGGCGTGCTTTCCTTCAGCATCATCTTGCGGCAACGGTTCCCTGGCGAAGTAGCGGCTCCAGAGCTGTCGTGCGACGACGTACATCTCGGCGTGAACGCGTTTGAACTCCGTCTTTGCGTCACGCAACACATCGCTCGCGCTCATGTCGGCATTCAACACCAGCTCAAGCTTCTTACTGAACTTGCGCTTGCCGATGCGCCACTCGTCCGTCGCCTTCGGCATCAACTCCTTCTCCAGGAACTGTTGGTATTCCTTGATGATGGGCACAGCACGCGCCGCCTCTGCCTTCAGCGCGGGCAATTGCGGTGACTCGCCGACGAACTCGAAAATGTCCTTCTCGTAGAATCCAATGGAACCTTTATTCTGCAGTATCGCTGTCTCGAGAACGGCTTTCGGCGGACGCTTCAGGTTCTGCCTGGCCGCGCTGATGATGCGCGGGATCTGCTTCATGCGAGCAATGGCGTTCGCCACGTTCGTCTCTTTTGGAAGACGCGACTGAGTCAGCAGCAGGAA
Source organism: Candidatus Acidiferrum sp. (assembly GCA_035318425.1). GTDB lineage: Bacteria > Verrucomicrobiota > Verrucomicrobiia > Limisphaerales > SIBH01 > JANNGC01. Next base: position 10,706 of record DATHEW010000023.1, read on the forward strand.
CACGCTGTCGCTGATGTATTCGTTGTAGAGGCGCGGGTTCTCGGAAAACGGATTTGTGTTCTCGCGCAACCAGATCGCCGTGCGCAACTCATGGTCGAATATCTCAAAATCAATTTGTCCATCACGCGACAGCTTCGTGCGATCGATCTCCTTGCGCAGCTTTACGCGCGTCGTCTTCAAGAGTTCCAGTGAACGCTTCAGCGCCTCGGGCGAGAGATCGTCGAGCCTCTCATCGAAACGATGATCGCCCAGCGCGGTCGCTTCAACGGGATGCATTACGAATCGCTCGTCGAGGTAACGGCGGAAGAACTTCTGAAGCTCGGCGTCGGACGTGGCCGGTTCCACCGCCATTGCTGTGTTGACGAGTGCGCAGGCAATCAGGAGCGCGAAAGCAAAAACATGATTACGCATAATGATTTGAATTCAACAAACTGAGGTCAAACGCCAACTTCTCGCCAGCAATGATTTTGGCCGTGGAATCGTTCGGTCAGCTTGATTTCGAGCGATCCCTGCGCACTTTGCCCTTTGAAGTTCCGCTATGCCGCCCGTACGCTCGCACCGCATGTCGAATGGAAACAGCACACAGAACCGCATGGATGGCAGGCAGCCTGCGCAGTTGCGGCCGATCAATTTTCAGAACCACATCGCTCCTTACGCGACTGGTTCCACGCTGATCGAATGGGGCAACACGCGAGTGATTTGTGGCGTCACGGTGGATGAATCGGTACCGCGCTGGATGAAGGAACAAGGCGTCGTGGGTGGCTGGATCACGGCTGAGTATTCGATGCTGCCTTACTCGACGTTGCAACGGAAACAGCGTGACATCACGAAGGGAAAGATCGACGGGCGCTCTCAGGAGATTCAGCGGCTCATCGGCCGCGCAATGCGTTCGGCCATCAACCTCGAGAAGATTGGCTCGCGCACGATCTGGGTTGATTGCGACGTCTTGCAGGCGGATGGCGGTACCCGCACCGCCGCGATCACGGGAGCCTACGTCGCGCTCGCGCTCGCGATCCGAAAACTCACGCACGAAGGCAAGCTGAGCGAGAACCCGTTGCTCAGCGCTGTCGCCGCCGTGAGTGTCGGCATCGTGAAAGGCGAGCCGATGCTCGATCTTTGTTACGTCGAAGACGTGGCGGCCGCAGTGGACATGAACCTTGTGATGACCGCCGCGGGTGAATACATCGAGGTCCAGGGAACCGGCGAGGAATCGACTTACTCTCGCGACCAATTGAATGCGTTGCTCGACATTGGTGCGGGAGGCATTCGTGAGTTGCTCGAAGCGCAGAACCGCGCGCTCGCCAACGCTTCGTTCTGATGTCGCCCACCAGTTTGTTTCTCCTTCGCCACGCCGAGGTGGAATCCAGGTATCAACGCGTCTTCGGCGGACGCATCGACATGGACCTCTCGCCGCGCGGTCATGAACAGGCGGTTGCGCTCGCGCGTTACATCGCACGGCACAAGTTCGACGCCGTTTACGCCAGCCCGATGAAGCGCGTGCAACAGACGATGCGTCCGCTGGCGCCGCAGTTCACACAGGCACCGGTCATTTGCGAAGAGTTGCGCGAAGTGGATTTCGGCGATTGGACTGGCCTCGGCTGGGACGAAGTGTTCGCCAAGTACAGCATCAGCGCGTTCCAATGGCTGCAGCAGATTGAATCCGCCGCGATTCCCAACGGCGAATGCCGCAGCACTTTCGCCGCGCGGGTTGAACCTTGTCTGCGCCGAATTCTCGCCGAGCATCGAGGACAGTCGATCGCCATCATTTGTCACGGCGGAGTGATCCGCATGGTGCTTTCGCTGTTGCTCGATTTGCCGCTTTCGAAAATGGCGTCATTCGAAATTGATTACGCGAGCGTCACGCGTGTTGACCTCGAGCCGCACAAAACCGAAGTGCAATTTCTTAACCACGTCCCATGGCGGCACGAGTGAAAGGGCTTTGGCGCGTTTCGATCGAGACATCGTCCGAGGCCGAGGACGCCGTCAGCGAATTGCTCACGCGCGTCGCCCGCTCGCCGTCTTCGGTTTATGCCGATGCCGAGACGCACGAAACGATCGTGAGCGCCTTCGTGTCGAAATTGACGAGCGCACAACGTGAAACACTGCGCATCGGACTTACCACGTTGCGGGAGGTGGGACTTGATGTGCGCCCAGGCAAACTTTCCGTGCGCAAGATCCGCCGCGAGAACTGGGCCGAGTCGTGGAAGCGCCACTTCAAACCGCTCGAAGTCAGCGCGCGCTTGCTGGTGAAGCCAAGCTGGAGCAAGCGCAAGCCGAAGCGCGGGCAAGCGGTGGTGATCCTCGATCCCGGATTGAGCTTTGGCACGGGCCAGCATCCGACGACCGGGTTTTGCCTCGAACAGCTCGCGCGTTTGCGTCGCGATCACGAGAAGCAATCATTGCTCGATGTTGGATGCGGCTCCGGGATTCTCGCGATCGCAGCGACCAAGCTGGGTTACGCGCCGGTCGAAGCGTTCGACTTCGATCCCGAAGCCGTGCGAGTGGCGAAGGAGAACGCCCGGGTCAATCGGGTCCAGCCGCGCATTTCTCGTCGCGACCTCACGAAGCTTCCCGTGCAGGGCAAACGGTTTGATGTCGTTTGCGCAAACCTGATCTACGACCTGCTTATTGCCGAGCGTGACAAGTTGATCATCCGTGTCGCACCCGATGGAACACTCGTGCTTGCTGGGATTCTCAACGAACAATTCGCGGCGGTGAGGCGCGCCTTCGTCGCCGCTGGAATGAGATCAGTCGCGGAGCGCGCCGTGGGGGAATGGCGCTCGGGCGCGTTCGTCAGGCGTTGATCAAGCCCGCGCGGTTTTCGACTTCGGTTCGTCAGCGGCGAGAACTTTTTTCACCGCAGCGTCCAGGTCCGCCGGCCCGAACGGCTTGATGATGTGGGCACCGAAGCCTGCGACTTTGCTGCGGTCGAGATCGGAGCGCATGCCATAGCCGCTCATGGCGATGGCTTTGATGTCCGGCATTTCAGCGCGAAGCTGTTTCAGCAGTTCCCAGCCGTCTCCGTCCGGCAATCCGATGTCGCTCACCAGCACGTCAAATTGGATCGTGCGCGCCTTGGCCAGCGCGGACTTCATGTCGAGCGCGGAATCGACTTGATGACCTTGTGCCTCAAGGAACATGCGCATGGCATCGAGCGTGTCCTGGTGATTCTCGACGACGAAAAAGGTCAGCGGTGATTTTGGTTTCATGGTTGCGTGGCCCCAGTTGATGTGATGTTCGGAAGCTCGACCGTGAATACGGCGCCCGTGTTTTTTCCTTCGCTCTGCGCAGACAGCCTGCCGCCATGCGCAACAACCGTCGCTTTCGAAATGGCCAGGCCCAACCCGAGGCCGCCGTACTGAGCGGAGAAGGTCGCTCCGCCGCCTTGCTCGAATGGCGTAAAGATTTTCGGAAGCAAGTGCCGGTCGATACCCATGCCAGTATCGATGAAGTCAATGCGGACAACACTTTTGTAATTGTACGATTGCACGCTAAGCTTGCCGCC
>DATHEW010000024.1:0-6418 GCA_035318425.1 Candidatus Acidiferrum sp.
ACGTGTCCAGCGGCAGCGAAAATATCTGTGATTGCACACGCTCCTTCAATTGCTCCCATGAAATGAACCCCGTCGCCATCGAGCCTGCGAAGATCGTGTCGCCGATGATCGCGACATGCGGGACGTCTTCGGGAAAGTTCCCGATCAGGTAAATCACGCCATCTTCGGCGTGGCCGGGCGTCTCGCGATTGGTGATGCGCAGGCTGCCGAGGTGAATGCAATCGTTGCGTCGGTTCTTGTGTTGTGGCGGCGAACTCTTCGCATCGGTGTGGATGAAAATCTTCGGGAAACGTTCGCGGATGGTTCCCATCGCCGCGACGTGATCCTCGTGCGTGTGCGTGAGAAATAAGTGTTTCAACTGGATCTGCTCGGCATCGATAATTTTGAGAATTGGTTCCGCCGTCCAACCAGTGTCGAACAACGCTGCCTCCTTCGACACTTCATCCCAGATGAGATAGCAGTTCACGGTGTTGCCGCCCTGCTCGGTTGAAATCATGCGGAACTCGCGCCATGTACCGGTGTCTTTTGCGCTGGGAAGCCAGCCGCCGGCGATGCGTTCCAACTTGGCCGGACTGAGTTTCAACGCCGCAGCCAACACCGTGTAATTTACTCGCACCTTCGTCGTTCCCGAATTCTCCAGCGCGGCCAATCCTTCCACGGAAATGCCGGCCGCTGTTGCTGCTGCTTCCGGCGTCACGTTCGACGCTTTGCGCGCCTTGCGGATGATGTCCCCCAGATGATCTTCCAAGCTCATGCGCGGCAGACCATACGAGACTGCGAAGGTCAGGAAAGTGTTTTCACGCGGCTCGCGAAAGTTGGCGCGTGGGTTCGTTGACTTTGATTGTCTCGCGTCGTACACGTTCGCGCGCAAAAGGTCGTATGCCCAAAGTCACTGTGTTGTCCGCAAATCTTTCCGCCGAGGTCGAGCCCGGCGAGTTGCTTCTTGAAGCCGGCGAGAAAGCCGGGGTCGAGATGGAAGCCGGCTGCTTCAATTGCTCTTGCGGCACCTGCGTGGTGGAGGTCGTCAGCGGCATGGAAAATCTGGCGCAGCCCACCGACGAAGAGTTGGACGTCCTCGACGCCTGGAATAAAGATCCGGAAAAATTTCGTCTCGCGTGCTGCGTGCGCGTCGAGAAAGGCGACGTGACAATCAAGCAGCCGCACTAGAGCAGAGTCGATGGTCGAGGGCCGAACGTCGAAAGCAGTTTCAACTTCGCACTCATCTCGACCTTCGACGTTCGACCTTCAACCATGTTATTCGGCGCTCACATGTCCACCGGCGGCGGTGTTTGGAAAGCTCTCCAGCGCGGCGCGGAGATCGGTTGCGATGTCGCGCAAATCTTCGTTAAGAACAACATGCAATGGTTCGGCAAACCGTACGAACCCAATGATCTCGCCCTTTACGCAAACGAACTCGCATCGCAAAAGATTCACGCTGTGTTCGGGCACACCGGATACCTGATCAATCTCGGCGCACAGCCGTGCGAAAATCGCGACAAGTCCATCAAGTCTCTCATCCAGGAAATCCAACTCGCGACTCAACTTGGCGTGCCATTTCTCGTAATGCACCCCGGTGCGCATCTCGGCACAGGCGAGGATAAATGTTTGGGGCAAATTGTCAGCGGACTCGATGAGGCGTTCCGCGCGACCAAAGGCTCACCCGTTCGCGTTGCGCTCGAGAACACGGCGGGACAGGGAAGCTGTCTCGGCCATCGCATTGCGCATCTCGCCGCAGCCTTCGATGCAGTGGAGCAACCACAGCGGCTTGGCGTGTGCCTGGACACCGCGCATTTCTTCGCCGCCGGCTACGACATCCGCACACCGAAAGGCTGGGATGCCGCGATCAAGGAAGTGGATGATCTCCTCGGGCTGAAACAGATCCTCGCCTTTCATCTCAATGACTCGAAGACCGATCTCGGCTCGCGAGTGGATCGGCACGAGCACATCGGCAAGGGCAAGATTGGACTCGAAGCGTTCCGGCACATTGTTCGCGACGTGCGATTCAAAAATCATCCTGGCTGCCTGGAGACGCCCAAGTCGAAAGACATGCACGAGGATGTCGAGAATCTAGCGTTGCTACGCAAACTCGCCGCAGCGAAGTGAACGTCACTTCAGTTCGCACGCGCGGCTGCAATGCATCGCGGGAATCTCATGCACGGAGTTTATGCGCTCGGCGCCGCGTCGGGCGAGATGGCAATTACGGCCGCGCGCGAACCAGTAGACCGATGACCGCGATGATTCCGGTGATGAGGCAGATGCCCGCGCACACCAGATACGGCAACACCGGGTGAGCGATGAAAATGCCGCCGACAAACATCGGGCCAGCGATGCGCGCCAGGCTACCCGCGCTCTGGGCAATGCCGATGGTCGCGCCTTGTTCATTCGCGGGAGTGAGGATAGACAATAAACCGAACAGCGGCGGACGAGTGAGCCCCGAACCAATCGCCAGCACGGCGAGCGCGCCAAGCAACGCCCACCAAGCGCTGCCGTGACTGCTGAACAACGCGGCCCAGGAGAGTTTGCCGTTCATGTGAATGTCGCCGTGAATGAACGGCAGCACCGCAAGGCTGATCGCGGTCAGGAACAGGCTATATGAAATGAGTTTCCGTTCGCCAAGCTTCTTCACGATCTTGCCGATCGGCCCGCCTTGGACGAACGCGCCGATGATTCCAGAAAACATGAAGAGCGTTCCGGCGGTTTCGCCCGCTATCTTCACGTCGTGATCGCTTCCCAGATCCAGCCCAAAGTTCCTCGAGATGAGAAGGCCGAGTGTGAGCTCGAAGCAGGTGAAGCAAAACGTGGCGAGGAAGAAAATCGTGACGAGCAGACCGACGGTGGGTCGCGAGAGGACGGTCTTCCACTGCTGCCAACCCGGGCGATTCGGCACATGATCCGCGCTGGGCGTCCAGCTCTCGCGCAGGATGAAGAAAGCGAGAACGAGGTTCACCAGGCATAGCGCCGCCGCGACCCAGCCAGGGCCGGAGTGACCGATCCACGAGAGGCTCTTGCTGCCGATATACGGCCCGAAAATAAATCCGAGCCCGAAGGCCATCCCGATCAGTCCCATCCGCTTCGATCGCTGGTCGGGCGGGGTGATGTCCGCGATGTATGCCTGCGCCACCGTGATGTTGGCGCCGCAAATTCCCGCGAACACGCGCGAGAGGATGATCAACCAGAGTGCCGTCATTCCTTCGAAGCGCGTTGCCAGAGCGAACATCACGTACGAAAGCACAGCGCCTGCGGTGCTGATCAGCAGAATGGGTCGCCGGCCAATCTTGTCCGAGAGATGCCCCCACCATGGCGCAAAAAGAAATTGCATGAGCGAAAACGACGCCATGAGGAGCCCGATCTCGATGCCGTTCGCACCGTAGCTCTTCGCGAAGATCGGTAGGAGCGGCAGCACGATGCCGAAGCCGACAAGGTCAATGAAGACAGTGAGGAAGATGACCAGCAGCGAAGGTTTGCGGCTCATGGATCAGAAATGGAATCGGGCGCGCGCAGAGCAATCTGACTGCGCGTTCGTCTGCACGGTGTTGTTCGGGCCAACGGACACGCGCGGAGGATAGGGGCGGGCATTTCTCAGTCAAGTAATGCGCCAAAAATCAAAGCGAGCTTGACGCGTAGGACGGTTCTGATTGCATGGCCGCCGATGAGAACAAAGCTGCTCAGCATCGTTACACTTTCAATCGTGAGTCTCGCTTTCACTGGCTGCATCAGCACTGTCGATGGCCGCCGCGAGCCGGGAATGCCCATGATCAAGGACCGCATCGTGCGCCTCTACGAGCGGCCCGTGCTGCAGGTCTGGGCCGCGACCAAAGACGTTCTGAATGCCACCGGAACGATCGTCGGCGAAGATGTGATGCAATCGACCATCTCGGCGCACGTGGATGCGAAAACCGTGCGCGTGAAAGTGGAAGAGCTCGATAAAAAGACCACGCGCCTGACGGTGCAATGCCGCACGAAGATGGGTGGCACTGATCTCGATCTGGCCGGGGAAATCGACAAGCAGATCGCGATTCGTCTCGCGACGGGCACGCTCTCACCCGTGCCGGCGCCAGGAGCGAAGTAAGATCGATTCACGTTTCACGAGGGATCGAACTTCACGACGCGATCTTTCTGGAACCGCCTCACTTCGAGGTTCAGCGACGCGAGCCGTTGTCGCGCCACATCGGCGAAGCCGTGGGTGGGAAATTGTTCGATGAGGCGGTGAAGCGTCGCCGCGGCAAGCTCCGTCTCGCCTGTGGCGCGAATTTGCAAATCCGCCAAAAGATTCATCCACTGCGCAACTCGGCGCGGTAGTTCACCGGGCTGATTGATCAGCGCGTCCATTTGTTCGGAAGCGAGATCCAGCCGGCCGTAATGGTTCACGTAGATTTTCGCTAGTAACTCTCGCGCTTCGGTGTCGCTCGGAAATTGCGTCAGGTGCGCACTGAGTCGCGCGGCTTCCGCTTCTGGATCAAGTTCCAGCGGCAACAGTTCGGCCGGGTCCATTTTGTGAATGGGCACGTCGGTGGATGGCTTCATCACGATGGTACGCGGCGCGCGGGAATCGACGAGCGTGGCCGTATCGGCAAGGTGCGCGAGCCGATTTGATGCGCGGCTGGCAAGGTCGGTTTCCGGAAAACGTTGAACAATTTCTTCCAGCGCGGCGCGCGCCGCATCGACATCTTGATCCAGGCGCAGGTGCCAGTCAGCGAGGGACGCGAGCGCACCGGCGATTTGGTTCGGCGCATGTTTCGGCTGCGAGCAGATGCGATGAATCGTGGCTTCAGCACCGGGAAGGTCGTTGGCATTCTCCGCCTGAATCTCGGCGAGCAACATCTGGCCACGAAAGTCGTTGGGAAATTTTTCGAGTTGCGCCTGAACTTCGTACATCGCTTCACGGATGAGTCCTCGTTTGCGCTTCGCTTCGGCTGCTGAGTAAAGCGGCTGCGCTTTGACCCGCTCATTCCCGCCGTCGAAGGCCGAGGTAAGGAATCCAGCAAAACCGCCCGCGATGCTGTGCCCCCAACAGACGGTAATGACAACCGCGAGTGCGAGCGTGCTACGCATCAGCGGCCACAGGTTGCCGGTCTTGATCGAAATAATTCCGGTATGGACGACGAATGCGGCGCACGAAAATGTGAACAGCCAGCGGGCAATCAAACGCAGGGCGTCGGCACGCCGAATAAAAAGAGGCACACAGTAGGAAGCGATCCACACGAGAAAACCGATCGCTCCCAGCGTAATCGCCGTGATGAGGAGGGCTCGGGTCACGGACGCAATTTAGCGCCGGAATCGAAGCGGAGTCGAGTGCTGCCTTTGGTCTGGCGATTGCGGATTTCCATTTCGCTCACCTGACCGGCGTCGCGATCGAACTTTCGAATTTCGAACTCTTTCAGCAACTTGCCGCGAGCATCATACGCCTCCGCCTTCAACACGCCGCTCGATTCCTGATCGATCCAGGAAACCACGCGGGAATAGATGCCGACGTTGGCCGGACGGCTTTCGAGAACATTGCAGCCAAGGCCCTTTTTCATTTCGCGCGTGAGCAGCACTTGTTTGGGCCAATGAAAAAACTCCAGCCCAAGGTCGAGCAAAGCGAAGTCAGAAGATGCGAAGGAATTTGTCGCGCGATCACCGACCAGTGACACGGCTTCGCGCTGCGGCAGTTCGTGGGTGTAAACCGACGCCTTGCCCGGGCGATGAAGAATGCTGAGCGTCTCGGCACCTTTCGGCGTCTGGGCGGTGTAGATCTGGCGCCAGCCGTCATTCGTCACGAGGACCCGCGAGACAAGTGCGACGAACTGGTCTTCTGACTTCGCGCGCTCGAATTCAAACTCACCGCGGAACTCGGCGTTCTCCGTTGGCGCCAGGGCACGGACTTTTTGCGCAAGCTCTGCACCGGCTTTGGCGTCGTTGAGCAGGGGAGTGTTTGCCGCGGGAAGCGACAAAGTGAACGAGAGGATGAGCGCTGCGAAAAGGGGGTTCATTTCACCAAGGCGGCGGCGACGAGTTGCGCCACGTCTTTTACGAAATGCACCTTCAAATGCCTGCGCACTTCATCCGGCACTTCAAACCAATCGCCGCGGTTCGTGTCGGGAAGAATCACTGCCTTCACACCTGAACGAGCTGCAGCCAGCACCTTTTCCTTGATGCCGCCGACGCGCAACACACGTCCGCGCAAACTGATCTCGCCCGTCATCGCCACATCCGACCGCACCAGTTTCTTCGTGAGCAACGACGTGAGTGCGACCGCGATGGTGGAACCAGCGCTCGGTCCGTCCTTCGGCGTGGCGCCAGCAGGAACGTGAATGTGAATGTCGAACTTGTCGTAGTCCTTGAGATCGATATCGAGCAGCTTCGCCTGGCTGCGCAGATAACTCAGCGCCGTCTGCGCGCTCTCCTTCATTACGTCGCCCAGTGAACCGGTGAGAAT
>DATHEW010000025.1:0-4323 GCA_035318425.1 Candidatus Acidiferrum sp.
GCTGATTACTGCCGGTGCGCGACCATGAAACTGACAACGTGTTCGTTCCCGTGTTCCCCGCGCGATCTTCGACTGTGCTCATGTTAAGCGTGAACAGGTAATTGCCCGCCACATCAGTCAACGCAGTCAATCCCGTGATCTGATACTCGTTTGAAATCACGTTCACGATCTGCACGCCTGTGTTGATCAGATTCACGCCGCCTTGCCGCCGCAACGTGAGATCGTCGCGAGTGAACGTGCCGAGATTGAGCTGTTCTGAGAAAGTCACGTTGATCGTATCGACTGGCGTGCTGCGCAACGACGGCGTCACCGGCGCAAGCGCTGCCGAGGGCTGTGCGATGTCCACGAACACGTCGAGCAATGTATCGGGAGTCCCCGTGTTGCCCGCCGCGTCCACGCTGCGAACTTGAAGTTGGTGCGCGCCAGCAGTGTCGAGCGCCAGCAACTTGCTGAACGATTGCCCGGTCACAACTGCCGTTCCCAGATCGACGCCGGTCGTCAGGTCTTTCACCCGCACGGTCAGATTCGTTTCGCCGAGTTGACCGCTCAGCACGGGCGTCAGTGAGTTGATCAATTCATCCGTGTTCGAAATGCCAAGATCGGGCGTCAGTGCGAGGGAAGTGGTCGCGGGCGGACGCGTGGTGTCCATCTTCCAAATTTCACTCGCCGAACCGCTGCCGACGTTGCCTGCTGCGTCGGTGATCCCGCTGGCACTGATCGTCAGCGTGTATTCACCCTCCTGCCCAACGACCCAGTTGAAGTTGCCAATGCGATAAATCGTGGGCGAAACCTGCTGCACGGTCGCTGCGCTGGTGATGAGATTCGCGCCGCCATTGCGGGTCAGCGTGATGTCCTGCCAGTTCAAAGTCGGCGCAAGAATCGGCGCGGTGAACGTTACGTCGAGTGACGCCACGACGATGTTTCGCGGATTGGTCGTCAGGTGTTCCAACGAAACGATCTGCGGCCCACTCGTGATCAACGACCAACTCGCCGTCTTCACTCCCGTGCCCGCAGTCGCGACGGTGTCAGTGACCCCAACCGCGTTCACGGTCAGGAGATAGTCTCCCGCCGTCTGCGTCAACGAAGCCAATCCCGAGATCAGGAAACGATTCGATTCCAACTGGCTCACTTGAACCGATGCCGTCACGAGGTTCGCACCACCGCCACGCGTTAGAACGATGTCGTCTGACGTGAAGGTCGCCGCAGTGATCGCGCGCGAGAACGTGACTTCGATTGTGTCCAACGGCGTGTTGCGCGGATTCGGCACGACGGGCCCGAGCGTGACGATGACGGGAGAAAGCGTTCCCTTGGACCATGTGGCGGACAATGTTCCGAGCCCGGCGTTTCCCCCGAAGTCTTCGATGCCAGTCGCATTCACCGTCAGCTCGTAGTTGCCATCAGTGCCGGTGAGTGAGGCGAGTCCGCCGATCATGAATCGGTTCGTCGCTGTCGGCGTGAAGGTGATCCCTGCGCCCGCGAGATTCGCTCCGCCATCGAGTGTGAGGCTCACATCCGCCGCGCTGAATGTCGCCGCGTCGATCTCTTCGGAGAACACGACTTCAACCTGGCTGATCGGCGCGGTCTGGAATGACGGGGTGACCGGTCCAACGGAAACCAGCGTCGGCACAATCTCATCGATGGGACGATAGAAGAGCGTGTAGCTGCCCGTGGAATTATGATCGAGCAGATGAAACTCGTGCGTGCGCACGACGCCGCTGATGGCAGACGGGAAGGTGCGATCGGTCGTCCAAACGTTCGTGCCCACCTTGAGCGCTTTGCTGTCCGAGCGAGTGACGCGATACAATTCCCAGCCCGCGCCCGGATCAGGCAGGCGCAGATACACCCAACCCGCCGGCGCTGTGAACGCAAGTGTGGTCTGTCGCGCGCCGTTGCCAATCGCGTTCGAGAAATTGCCAGCCGTTAATGGCTCGACCAGCGCGCTTGTCCCATCGCTGAGATACAGCGCATCCGGCAGGCTGTCGGGATCGGGCACATCGTTCACCAGAAAATCCGGCGCGAGATCGTCGCCCGGGCGATCCGCCTTCACCGGCTTGATCAATTCATGAATCTCCACGCTGTCGATGAGCGAAAGGTTCGTGGAGCCGAAGTTGTCGATGTGCTCGAAGGTCGCCTTGTACTCGATGAATTTGCCTTGCAGCGACGACGTGAGAATCCACTGCGCCACCTGCGATTGTCCGGCGGGAATATTTCCGAGAATGGCCGTAAGGCTGGGTTCCGCGGCATTCGTTCCGACCTGACTGCCGATGATCTTGAAGTCGATGAGCAAGCCCTTTTCGTTCTCGATGATCTTCGGCTGAGCGGACGTGATGCGGAAATTTCGTGCGGCACCGGCGCCGATGTTTTTCGCAATCAGTCCCAACGCGAACGGCTCGCTCGGCTCGATCTCGTCGGTGAACGGATCGTCCGAATACACGTTGCGCGACTGGAAGTAGTTTAACTGCAAGCGCGCCTCGGGATAGACCGTGATCGTCGAGGAAAGCAACGGCACCACGACTTCCTGGCCGTTGTCTAGATAGCGCAACGAACCGCCGATTCGATACGCGGTCGGTGCGGTCGGCGCAGCATCGCGCGTGGGAATGAAAAGATATTCCGCCGCACCACTACCGAGCGCCGGCACCTGACCCGTGCCATCCACATTGCCCATGCCGGTCACTGTCGGCGGGCGCATGACGAATCGGTCGCCCGCGGGATTTTCATCCGCGTCACGCACATCCAGCGACACACGGATACCGCTGATCGCGTCGCTCGAATCGTTATCAATTTCGAGTGAGCCTTTGAACGCCACGCGAGTCATGACCGCTTCCTGTTCGATCTGGATGCGCACGCGGGCACATACGCCGCCGGTGGTCTTCGCCACTTTGCTCGGCCCTCCGGGACTGGGGCCAGCCGGGCTCGCGCAAGTGCCAGGTCCGATGTAGTAACCGACCGACCAGGGGATGCCGTTGAAGCCGCTGCGGCTGGAGCCAATGATCGAACCGTTCACATAATTCACCTGGCCATATCCTGGCTGGGACGGAGGCAGTGAAAGGTTCAGGTCTTTGACGAGTTCACACAAACATTCCAGCGTGCTGCCGCCGCCTGCGCCACCGGCTGCGCCAGCAAGCCCGCCAGTCAATGCGCCGCAGCCAATGGCAAGCGCCGCGCTCTGGCACGGGCTCAATTGAGTTCCTGAACATGCCAGGATCGCCGCGATCAAATCACACGCCGCAGTCGCAGCGTTTCCGCCACCGCGCAAAGCTACCGCCGAGCCCGCGGCCTTGAGAGCGTTCTCGATGCACTCCTTGATGTCTTTGGCGAGGCAGATGGGCGAAAGATCGGCGCCGACCGATTTCTCGACGCCGTTGGGCCCGCACTTGTAACTATAAACCACACCCAATCCGATCTTCGGGAAGCATGGCAGCGTGTCCAACTCGCAACCGCCGCCCGCCTTGGTTCCGTAGAGCGACGCTACTTTGAACGCTGCAAGCGCGATCGCGGGACGTTTGTGAATCAGAATTGGAACCGAAAGCCGGCTCTTCGCAGGAATCGTTCCGATCTTGCTGACCAACGGCACGATCACCCATTCGGGATGGTTCGGCACGTTGATCTCCACGTTCTCAGCGGCGATCAAACCTTCGTTGCGCAAGTTCAGCTCGAACTGATTCGTCTCGCCCTCAAACACGATCGGCATCATGAATGGCTCTTCGATGATCACGTTCGGAATCGGCACCTCGGTCTCGAACACAGACTCCAGCACGATCCGATAACGGTCCTGAATCTCGACCGGCACGACGGACCAGCGATACGTCACCGTCTGTCGAACGAGGAACGCCTCGAGCGTCGATTCGACACCCGCCTGAATCGTCGCCGTGCCGCGGAAGGTGTTGTGCTTCGGCGCGGAGACATCGATCGTGTAAGCGCCCTCCGCCAAACCGACAAAACGAATTTCACCCACTGCATCAGTGACGCCATTGGTGACCACACGACCATTGAAGGGATCAGTGACCGTCACCGCGGCGTTCGTCAGCTTCGGACTGCCCGCCACGTAAAACGTGTAATCATCCGTCGCTCTCACGAACAGATCACCGACGGCGGTGGACATGGCGCGAAATTGATACGGCACCGCCATCGCGACGCTTCCGTTCCCGATGCTGATCGTGCCGGGATAAATCAGCAGCGCCAAATCAGAGGGCGGTTCGAGCAACAGATTCACGCTCGTGCTTTCGCCGGGTTCCAGCGATGGGAGCAGATTTGTTCCTGCGAGCTTCATCCACGTGACTGTCGGCAACAGGACATCCATGACGCCGCTGGGGACACCACCGA
>DATHEW010000026.1:0-4433 GCA_035318425.1 Candidatus Acidiferrum sp.
AAGCCGCGGATGGATCGCAGCAGATTACGTCGCTGATGGCCATTGATCAGGAAGCCGATCGCACGCGCGTGCGCGAAAAAGAAAGCGGTGCCGACGTGAATCTGAACAATTCGCCGGACAAGAACATCGAGGTGAAATAAAAGTCAGGGAGTCCAAGTCAGGACAGGGAAGAGGGAGGCAGGTCGTACGATCTGCCTCTTTTCTTTTTTGCACGGTTGGAATGTTTGGGATTGGGCTTTGGATTTTCCTTTCTCCCACAACACCGAACGAGATTTGATGCGTCTGCCGCGCCGTGCTGCTTCGTAATCCTTAGTCGTAATTCGTAACCCTCTTTCGCGTCGGTTTCTAAAGTCGCGTGACGGCCTGCCGCTATCGAATGAGACTTTTTATGAATTTGGCTGATGCGATGGACAGGGTCCGCAGGTGCGCCCAGGAGATGAACGCCCGTTACGGCAAGACAGTCTTCGACGAATGGGCACTCGTTTCGTTGAAGCATGGCGACGCAAAAATTCTTCATTACTCGGGTCCGCGCCCGAAAGATTTTCAGCAGCATTTCGCCAGTGACCTTGGCCCCATGCGAGGCGAGTTGCTCACCTCCAAACACACGCTTGGCCATTACGATTTCGCCCGGCACAACGTGGGGACCGGCTTCGAGGCGTTCGTCTGCGTCGGCAGCGAGCTTTATCTTTTCTGGAACAACACCCAGCGCTCGATGGACGACATCACTCGCGATCAGCGTTGGCTCGAAGCGCAGAAGTCGTTCGCCGAACTCACCGAACATTTTTCCGGCGAAGCCGTGACCGTCTGACATTCGCGCGGCTTGAACGCGCCAAACTCCTTCGGTTACAACCGCCGTCATGAAATCACCGCGGCGAATTCTCACGTCGGCTCTCTGCCTTGCGCTGCTTGCGCTCTCGGGCTGCAACAAGTCCGACACGTCTTCGACAAACGGCAGCGCTGGAATGTCCGGCAAGAAGCCGAAGATCGCGTACATCACCAACGGCGTGGACCCTTTTTGGAACACTGCGGCTGCCGGTGTGCGCGCGGCCGCGAAGGAGTTTGGTGTCGATGCCGAAGTTCACATGCCCGCCAAAGGGATCGTTGATCAAAAGCGTCTCGTCGAATCGCTGCTCGCTGGCGGCGTCGATGGAATTGCCATCAGTCCCATCGACGCGAAGAACCAGGTTGACCTGATCAACCAGGCCTGCCGCGCCACCAAAGTCATCACGCACGATTCGGACGCGCCGGATTCCCAGCGGCTCTGCTTTGTGGGCATGGACAATTACAAAGCGGGTCGCGCTGCCGGGAAATTGATCAAGGAAGCGATCCCGAACGGCGGCAAGGTCATGATCTTCGTCGGCCGACTTGAGCAATTGAATTCGCAGCAGCGCCGCCAGGGAATCATCGATGAGTTGCTCGACAAGCCGGTGCAATCACTTACGGCCATGACTTACGATCTGCCCGGCAAAGTTCTGGCGGGAACGAAATACACCGTGCTCGACACGCGCACCGACAATTTCGATTACGCGCGCGCCAAGTCGAACGCTGAGGATGCCATCACCGCGAACGCTGACCTCGCCTGCATGGTCGGCCTCTTCGCGTACAATCCGCCGGCGTGTCTCGAAGCGCTGAAGAGTGCCAAGAAAAATGGCCAGATCAAGCTGGTCGCGTTCGACGAACAGAACGCGACGCTCCAGGGAATTCTCGACGGTGACATTCACGGTACCGTGAGCCAGCAGCCTTATTACTACGGCTACAACTCAGTGAAGATACTGGCCGGCCTCGCGCGCGGCGACCAATCCGTCCTGCCGAAGGGCGGCTTTCAGGAAGTGGAAATTGTCCAGGTGCGGAAAGACAACGCGCAGAAGTTCTGGAGCGAGTTGAAGAAGTTGCAGGCGGGCGGGTGAATCTCCGCGGCGTGAATCATCCCAGTGACTCGCGCAGGTTCGCGAACATGCTCTTCCCTTCAGCCGGCTTCACTGGACCCTTGGCTTTGTCTTCTGCGCGCTCAATGAACTCGGTGGGAATCTCCTGGAGAAAACCGGAAGGATGACATGGCATGGCCTGCCCATACTTCTTTCGACTCTGGCAATGACTCAGCGTCAGTCCCTGCATCGCGCGAGTGATGCCCACGTAAAATAGTCGGCGCTCCTCATCGAGTGTGCCTTCCACCTTCGATCGCGAGTGCGGCAGAAGACCATCTTCCAGCCCTACGATGAACACGTGCGGGTATTCGAGCCCCTTGCAACTGTGCATGGTGATCAGCGTGACGGCGTCTGATGTTGATTCCTTGTCGTCCTCGCGCTCCGCATCGAGCGTGATGTTTTCCAGAAAACTTTCGATGCGCTCGTTCGCTGGCTGAATCGCTGCACCCGTTTTATCGAGGTTACCGGCGAATTCCTTCACGTTGCGAATACGGTTCTCTCCCACTTCGACATTCTTTTCCGAGCGGTGCAGGTCGTCGATGTAACCGATGTCCGCGAGAAATTTCTCAGTCCATACACCGAGCGAAGGCATCTCACTCGCGGCGAGTTGCGCGCGGGTGTTCTCGATGAGCATCACGAACTCATGGATCGCTTCTCGCGTGCGAGAGATGAACATGTCCTGCACGTCGGTGTGCTTCAACACGGTGAAGACAGAGCAATTCCGCTCATGACTCGCGCCAAGCAGACGCTCCATCGTCACATCGCTCAAGCCGCGCGCGGGAACATTCGCGATCCGCAGGAGGTTGATGTCGTCGTGCGGATTTACGAGCATCTTCAAGTAAGCGAGCACGTCGCGAATCTCGCGGCGATCGAAGTAGCTCTGCCCGCCGATGAGGTTGTAACGCACGTTCGCTTTGCGCAGCGCGACTTCGATGGGTCGGGATTGCAGATTGGTACGAAATAAAATAGCGCATTCCTTCCACGGTGTCCGTTTCACCATGCGCAGGAATTCAATCTCCTCGACGATTGTGCGCGCCTCGTCTTCATCCGTCTCGAACGTGTGCAGGGTAATGCGCTCACCGTCGCCCTTGGCGGACCAAAGCTGTTTCCCGCGACGCCGCGCGTTGTTTTTGATCACTGCATTGGCGGCGTTGAGAATCGTGTTCGTGGAGCGGTAATTCTGCTCCAGCTTCACGACCTTCACTTCCGGAAAATGCTTTTCCAGATCGAGCAGGTTGGCGATCTCCGCGCCGCGCCAGCCGTAGATGCTTTGGTCGTCATCACCTACCACGCACAGATTGCGATGCTCTTCGGTGAGCAGTTTAATGAGGTCGAATTGCGCGGCGTTGGTGTCCTGATATTCATCGACCATCACGTAGCGATATTTCGCGCGGCACGCGGCCAAAACGTCTGGATGTTCGCGGAACAATTTCAGTGTGAGCAACAGCAGGTCATCGAAGTCAACGGCGTTGCAGGCATGGAGCGCTGTGTCGTAACGACGGATGATGTGCTGCGCGAGCGCGGCCCCGGATTCGTCATTCATCTTCCCGTTCATTCCGCCGTTCTTGAAACGGCTGATGAAGGATTGAATGACCTTCGGATCGGTCTTCTCGCCTTTCGCGGAAATGTTGCTGAGGATTTTTTTGACCGCGCCGAGTTGCTCCGACTCGTCATAGATGACGAAGTTTTTCTTGTACCCGAGCACCTCGATGTGTTGGCGCAAAATGCGAACGCAGAGCGAGTGAAACGTGGAGATGGTCGGCGGATCGGCTTTTCCATCGTCACGCAACATTGCACTGCGTGGGACAAGTTCCTTCACACGCTGCTGCATCTCGCGCGCGGCTTTGTTGGTGAAGGTCACCGCGAGAATGTTCCCCGGCTTGATTCCGCGCCCGATCATGTGCGCGATGCGAAAGGTAATGACACGCGTCTTGCCGGTACCGGCTCCGGCGAGGATCAACACCGGTCCGCGAATCGTTTCCGCGGCAATGCGTTGCTGAGGATTGAGCGTGTTGAGGTTCACCATCGGAGCGCGGAGTTTAGTGGCAACTCGCGCACGGACAAGGGAACAAACTGAGGATGCGAAACTTTCTTTCTTGAAGGACGCGAGTCGTGCTCGCCGCGAAAAATTTCAGCTGATCAGATCGCTGCGCGCCTCTCAGTCGGTCGCGAAACTCACTCCTTGCGCTCGGAATCACGCAGGTTCTTTTCGAAAAACTCGGTTGCGTCCTTGAAGCGCCGCTCGTTGTCGGCGCTCGTATTCATCAGCGTCTGGTGCGCTTCGTAGCAGGTGCGATTGAGTTCCACTTTGCTTGCCTGCGCCTCCTTCACGGGATGGAAGCATTCGAAGCGCGGAGCTTCGGTAATAATTTTGAAAAGCCCCAGCACGCCGAGATTGTCGAGAAGTTCGGCAACGCGATCACTCGGTTGGAACAGCTCGACGAGACAAGCCTGCCCCTTATTGCGCGCTTCATCGCAGCGAGCGCCGATGCCGGCGAGCACACCCAG
>DATHEW010000027.1:0-3914 GCA_035318425.1 Candidatus Acidiferrum sp.
CGCTCAACTCATCGAGCGTGGCGTTCTCCGGGTTGGGCTTTAACTCGGGCCGCGGCAACACTCAGTTTCAACCAGAGTGTGCCAATTTGTACCAGCCTTTTCTTTCGCGAATCGGAAATTATTTTTGGCAATCGCTCTAGACTAGTAAACGCACTCGAGCTCGATCACTTCGCCGCACGCGCATTGCACGCGTACTGCCGTGATCCGGTCACCGTCACGGACAAGGGAAACTTTTGGCTGGCCGCCATGTGAGGCATGCATCGGGGAAGACGTGCCCGCCGCCTGGAACGGAACGGCGGTCCCGTTTGCGGCGGAAACCACCTTGACGCGAAACGGTTCCGCGGAATCGCGCGGTGATGCCTTCGGAGCAAACGGAACAAATGCATCACTCATGTTGCGCGGTCTCCGGCTGCTGGACTTTCAAGAGCACTGTCACCCGACGATTGATCTCATCTTCCGGCGCGCTGCCCTCGAACTGTTGCGTATCGCCGAACCCGGCCACCTTCGCGATTTGTTTCGGGCGCACTCCGTTTTGCAGCAACAACCGGCGTGCGGCGTTGGCTCGATCCGCGGAAAGTTCCCAGTCGCCGTAATCAGCATTCAGCGGCTTACGGCCGGTCTCGGTGTGGCCGTTCACTTCCACGTAGAAGGTCGTGTAGCGCGCGACTTCCCACGCCAGTGTCGAAATCACCCACTTGCCATACTCGGTCAGCTTCGATGAGTCCCGCTCGAAGATCGGTTTGCGCGACCGATCGAAAATGTTCACGCGCAATCCCTCCGAAGTGAGCTGAAGCTTCACCGAGTTGGCGCTCTCGTCCGGGCTTTGAAACATCTTCGCGAGATCCTCGGTGATCTTGCGCAGCAATTCCATTTCGACGGCGTTCACCGATTCGAACGTGCCCTTCTGATCGTGCGTGGCCTGAAGTTCTTTATTGGGAATGATCCCCATCGACTCTTTGGTCGCGGATGAGAATGGATTTCTGAAAGCGCGCTCGATCGCCTCCTTGATCTTGGTGTCCTGCGCCGTGAGCCAGAGCACGAGGAAGAGCGCCATCATCGCCGTGACGAAGTCCGCGTAAGCGACCTTCCAGGCCCCGCCGTGATGTCCGTGCTTTTTCGCCATGATGTGTTATTTCGCAGCCGAGGCAGCGGCCTTGAGCATCGCTTCCATTTCATCGGCGGTGCCGCGCAGTTCGTTGCTCAGCGCGCGCCGGCCCATCTCGCACGCCATCAGCGGCGCCATGCCTCCGGCGAACGCGATGATGCAGGTGGCGATGCAGCGTGAATATCTCGTCTCCGCCACACCGATAAATTCCATGTTCACCGCGAGCGGATTCATGAAGCCGTAGGAAATGAAAATACCGAGAAACGTCCCGACCAACGCCGCACCGACCTTATGGCCGATCTGCTCGATGGGCCCCGCGATCGCGCCCATCGTGATCACGATGCCGAGCACGGCGGCGACAATTCCGAAGCCAGGCATGGCGTCTGCGGCCTTCGTCAATACGCTGATGGGCGCGTGATGTTCATCCTCCATGCGCACCAGCTCCAGTTCCATCAAGCCATGCAATTGCTCGGGCTTGATCTTGCCGTCGATGATCGGGCGCAGACCGCCGCAAAGAAATTCAACCGCGTGCTTGTTCTTCAGCACGCCCGGATACTTCTTGAAAATGGAACTGTTCTCGGGCGTGAGGACATGTTCTTCCAATGCGATCATGCCGCTGCGCCGACCGACCAGGAACAACTCGTAAAGAGCTTTGAACAACTCATCGTAAGATGTGCGGTTGTATGGCGTCCCCTTCAATGCCCCGATGATCCCTTTGACCAGGTCGATGAGAATCTTCTTCGGCGACATGATGATCAGCGCACCAAGCGCCGAGCCGGCGATGATGATCAGCTCGGATAAGTGCATGAGCGATCCAAGATGACCGCCGGCCATGAGGAAGCCGCCGATCACCGACGCGATAACGATGATTGCTCCGATGATGATGATCATTTTTTGAAGAGACGCATGGCCTCTGAGCCGCGCTCTGCTTTTTCGAGGAAGGAACGAATGGAGAGAATCGCCTGCGCATGGACCTGGCAGATCCGCGATTCTGTTACGCCGAACGCCTCGGCTATTTCACGCAACCGCAAGTCTTCAAAGTAATAAAGGCCCAGCACCTTCCGCTGCATCTCAGGCAACGACTTGATTCGTTCCGCAATCAACTCGGCCAGTTCCCGCCGCTCAACGGCATCCGCCGGTGAACCTTGCCCGGGATCGCAGACGACTTCGGCGAGCGCCCGGCTGTCTTCCGCGTCAAGCGACGACGCGGCATCCAGGCACACGAAGGTCGTGGGCCGCACTTCCTCGATCCAGCGCTGGTACTCATCGAGGGAAATCTTCAACTCCGCCGCGACTTGCTTGTCCGTCGCCACGCTCGCATGACGTTGCTCGACTTCCATCATCGCGGTTTGAATTCGGCGAGCCTTTTCGCGCACGGTGCGGGAGGCCCAATCGCTCTTGCGCAACTCGTCGATGACCGCTCCGCGAATGCGGAAACGCGCAAAGGTTTCGAAACTTGCGCCGCCTTGAGGATTGAAATGTCGGATCGCGTGCAACAGCCCGATCACGCCCACACTTTGTAATTCTTCAAGTTCCAGGTGCGAAGGCAATGTCATGGCCAGTCGGCCGACGATCGCTTTCACCAGCGGGAGATATTGCTCCACAAGTTGATTCTCGGCTTGCGAGTCATCGGCGGCGTGGTAGCGCTGCCATAGTGTGGGCGGCGCCGGAGCTTCGGTTTCCGGCGGACTGACTGGCGGGAGGAGAGGGGGACATGCACTCATACGCAGGGTTCTCAGGATTTCGTGGGCGCTTTCATCGCCGGCTCTTGGCTGTTCTCGCGCGCTTCCGCCGCCTGGCGAAGATTTTGGACCCAGACGCGTCCCCACCAACGCAGCATGACGCCCGCAATGAGCGCCGCTGCGCTGGCGCGCCAAAGCGCCGAAGGCCATTCACCGTTATCAGCCAGGCCGAAGAGCAGCCCGATGCTGAACCCGATCAATGCGCCAAGTATCATCAACGATTTCATTCTGTCTCCTGGGTGATTAGCACGGGCTCTGCCACCGTCCGTCGTACCGTGCTGGGCGCATTGAAACGCGTGAACGCAGCGGGAAAGAGTGCATCCGGTGTGGCGCGCATGAAGTGGCCGGGAATATTTTGCCCGGCGCTCAAAAAGCTCAGCGAGCAATTCGTGCCGAGCACGAAGTTCCACAGCTTGCTCCAGCGCGCTTCTTCATCGAGGTGCGTGAAAATCAAATCGGTGATCGGCAGGCGCGAGAAGGCGCGCACTTGTTTTTGCAGCAGCGCCGTGTCGTAGGCCGCGTTCAACACCAGCGACACCGATGCGCCAGGCATCGTGCTCAACATGGTTTCCAGCTCCGCCATCGCCGCCTCGTCGCCGGGGTCAACTCCTGGAACGTCGATGAACCCGTGATCCTCCACGCCTGTCGCGTCGGGACTCCACGCGCGTACCAAAGGCACATTCAAAATCTCGCAATGAACACTCAGCGCTTCGGCTGTGTTTGCGCGCGGCACGTCGAGTCTCCACACGCGCGCGCTCGCCGCATCCATCAGCACCGCTTGTGTCAGCCATTTGCAGAGCACCGTGGTTTTTCCCGAGCCGGGCGGGCCGACGAAGACGTGACGGTTGTTTGCAGACGACCTCGGCCGGCGCCAAAAATTCATCAATGCCGCGCGCGTTAGCGTCAGTTCGTCATGCAGTGTGGCTGGCACTTTCCCGCCATACTCGTGATTGAGTTGTTCGATCACTCGCGCCGTGTTGAGCGACGAGATGCCCATCGATTCGAGCACCGCGGCGCTGCGCCATTCCCCGGCCCGTACGTTCGGCATCGAGTACGGGTTGGAAGAG
>DATHEW010000028.1:0-4437 GCA_035318425.1 Candidatus Acidiferrum sp.
CGTCCGACATGTTTCCGCGCCGCGCCGTCGGTTCTGTAGTTGGAATGGGCGGGATGGCCGGCGCGGTCGGCGGGATGCTCATCGCGCTGATCGTGGGAGAAATTCTGCAAAACACCGGCAGCTACTTTGCGATCTTTATCATCGCGGGTTCGGCATATCTCGTCGCGTTGGCGCTGATTCAATTGCTCGTGCCGAAGCTCAAACCGGCAGAGGTGTAGACAAGATTAACAGAATTAACAGGATGGGTTCTGAGCGATTCCGAATCCTGTGAATTTTGTCTGATTTTCCCGAGATGGAATGATGACGAACGTATTGGCGCAAGTGCCGGAAAATCTCATGGTGGAATGTGTGCGGTCGTTCCCGCGGCGTTGCGACCCCGGCAGAGGGCAGAGGTGGGGGACAGGATTTACAGCATCAACAGGATGGGTTCCGAGCAATTCTGGAATCCTGTAAAATCCTGTTAATCCTGTCCAATTTCCCAGAGCAAAAGGGTTGCCTCGCACTCGCGTCTCTCGAAACACTCCCGCCATGAAAGGTGCCCTGAAACTGATCGCGGTTGTGGGAATGATGACGAACGCATTGGCGCAAGTGCCGGACAATCTCGTGGTGGAAGGCGTGCCACCGTTTCCTGCGGAGCTGCGACAGGAGGCGAGCCGTTACATGGAGTTTCGCGCTGCTGTGTTCAACTCGTGGCATCCGGCGCGACGTGAGATGTTGATCGCCACGCGCTTCGCCGACTCGATGCAGCTTCACGCGATCAAGACTCCCGGCGCCGCGCGCAAGCAACTCACGTTTTTGCCCGAGCCCGTTGCCGGCGGCAAGTATCGGCCGAGAAGTGGCGATTGCATCGTGTTCTCGCAGGACACGGGGGGCGGAGAATTTTATCAGCTCTACCGCTACGATCTCGCCGATGGCCGCATCACGCTCTTGACGGATGGCAAGTCGCGCAATATGGGCGGGCTTTGGGCGCGCGGCGGCGGACAACTCGCGTTCACGTCCACGAAACGAAACGGAAAAGACAACGACATCTGGCTCGTGAACCCGCTCACTCCTGAGAGCGCGAAACTCGTCAGCGAAGTCGTGGGCGGCGGTTGGAGCGTGCAGGATTGGTCGCATGACGAAACGAAGTTACTGCTTCGCGAATACATTTCGGTGAATGAGTCACACCTTCACGTGCTCGACTTGAAGGCACGCGAACGCAGGCTGATCACTCCCGAGGGCGAACGAAACGTGGCGTATGATCGTGCGCAGTTCTCGAGCGACGACAAAACTGTTTTCACTACCACCGATCGCGAGGCCGAGTTTCAGCGCCTCGTTGAAATGGACCTCAGCGGAAAAATTGTCCGCGTGCTTACTGGCAGGCTTTCATGGGACGTAGAAGAGTTCGAGCTTTCACCAACCGGCGAAATGATCGCCTTCGTCACGAATGAGGATGGTGCGGGCGTGTTGCACCTGATCAATGCGGCGTCCGGCCAGGCGATGAAAACGCCGAAACTTCCGTTGGGAATTCCGTCCGGGATCGAGTGGCACGAGAACGGACGCGATCTCGGGTTCAGCTTCGTTTCGGCGAAGTCGCCGACCGACGCCTATTCGATCGATGTGCAGACTGGCCAACTCGCGCGCTGGACGGAGAGCGAGACGGGCGGCGTCGATGCGCAACAATTCGTAGAGCCGACATTGGTGAAGTTGAAGAGCTTCGATGGACTCCAGATCAGCGCGTTTGTTTATCGCCCGGACGCGACGAAGTTTCCTGGCAAACGTCCGGTGATGGTGATCATTCATGGCGGGCCGGAAAGCCAGTCGCGTCCCATCTTTCAGGCCCGCAACAATTACTATTTGAACGAGCTCGGCATTGCGATCATCTACCCGAACGTGCGCGGATCGAGCGGCTATGGCAAAACGTTCGTGGCGCTCGACAACGGTTTCAAACGCGAGGATTCGGTGCGCGACATCGCGGCCGTAATCGACTTCATCAAGCGCGACGCGTCGCTCGACGCCGAGCGAATCGCCGTCGCGGGCGGCAGCTACGGCGGCTATATGTCACTCGCGTGCATGATCCAATACGCAGACCAACTGCGTTGCGGAGTGGACGTCGTCGGCATCTCGAACTTCCTCACGTTCCTAAAGAACACGCAGGATTATCGCCGTGACCTGCGGCGTGCGGAGTATGGCGACGATCGCGATCCGAAGATGGCGGAGTTCCTCGAACGCATTTCGCCCACGACAAACGTGAAGAAAATCACCAAGCCGCTTTTCGTGGTGCAGGGAAAAAACGATCCGCGCGTGCCGGTCACGGAGGCTGAGCAAATGGTCAAAGCCATCCGCGAAAACGGCGGCAAGGTTTGGTATCTGATGGCGAAGGACGAAGGCCACGGCTTCGGCAAAAAGCGGAACGCGGACTTTCAGTTCCTCGCCACGATCCAGTTTTATCAAGAGTTTTTGCTGGAGTGAGTAGCGCTGGTTCGGGGCATTAAATTCCGCGTTGCGTTTCTTCAATCAAATGACATCCTCGCGCCCCATGAAGCTACTCCTCATGGTTCTCACGTTGGCTTTGAGCATTGCCGGTGTTCACGCACAAGGATTGGTCCTTTTCAACAATCGCGTGACAGAGGTCGGCCTTGATGCACCGGCATTATTTTTAGCATCTGGCGAGATGCTTGACGGCGGACAAGGGTGGCGCGCTGCATTGTATGGCGCGGTAGGCACTTTGAGCAGTGATAGTTCGTTCGTCTTATTGACCAGCCCCCTCTCTGGAAACAGCTGGGTTGCTTTTCGCACCGGTGCAGCCGCTGGTTACGTGGACGTAGGAAGTGACGGCGCTCGAACCATTCCCGGCGCCGGGTACAATACTTTGGTAACCCTTCAAATTCGGGTGTGGCAGGGAGGATATACGAGTTATGAAGCGGCAACAGCGTCGGGAGCTCCTGTAGGAAAGTCCCAGTTGTTAACGATTGAATCTGGTCCCGATGATCAAAACCCGCGCCCAATGATTGGACTTCAATGGCCTATTCCGGAACCGTCCACGTACGTCCTTGCTTCGATGGGGATTGCCGCGCTGCTTCTGCTTCGCTCGCGTTCACGAGTTTAAGTCAGCTTCATCCCGCTTCTCCTCTGGCCACACGGCAACTGCGCTCGTTCCTTCTCGTAGCTGTCAACGTGAGGGGTCTTTCTTCTCCGCTCACATTGCGCTTTCGCCTGTCGTTTGCTTTGGTTCTGTTGCGGTGAATCTATGAGCAAAATCGTCGGCATCGATCTGGGCACCACGAACTCGCTGGTCGCGACGGTGGACGCGGGCATTCCCTTCGTCATCGCGGACGTTGACGGCCAGCGGTTGACGCCGTCGGTGGTGCATGTGCCGTCGGCAGGCGCTGAACCGATCGTGGGTCACAAAGCCAATCGCGTGCGCGTCTTGAAACCCGCCGAGACGGTGTACTCAGTCAAGCGCTTCATGGGCCGGCGCGGCGCGGATATCTCGCGCGAGGAGATGCTGGTCACTTATCCCGTACGCGGGGAAGGCACCGGCGCTGTCACGATCGACATTCATGGGCGCAGTTGGTCGCCGGAGGATATCTCGGCCGAGATCTTGAAGAAGTTGAAGCGCGACGCGGAAGCTTCGTTCGGTGAATCGGTCATGCGCGCCGTTATCACGGTGCCCGCCTACTTCAACGATGCGCAGCGCAACGCGACGAAAAAAGCCGGCGAACTGGCAGGCTTCACCGTTGAACGCATTGTCAACGAACCCACCGCCGCCGCGCTCGCGTATGGCCTCGATAAGCTGAAGGAGAAATCAAAGATTGCGGTGTACGATCTGGGCGGCGGCACGTTTGATCTTTCGATTCTCGAATTGAACAACGGCGTGTTTCAGGTGCTGTCCACCAACGGCAACACGCGCCTCGGCGGCGATGATCTGGACAAGCGTCTCGTGGATTTCCTCGTGGAGAAGATTCAGGCCGCAGGCGGACCGAATCCGACCGCGGACAACAGCATGCTCTCGCGCATCCGCGAATCCGCTGAGCAGGCGAAGATTCGGCTGAGTACCGAAAGCGAAGTGGACGTGCAGCTTCCATTCCTCGCGGACAGTTACAGCTTCGCCTACAAGCTCACGCGTACTGAGCTTGAGAATCTCACGCGCGAAATCATCACGCGCACGCGCGCGCATTGCCTCCGTTCGCTGGGCGATGCGAAGCTGGAGGCAAAAGATCTCGATCAAGTAATTCTCGTTGGTGGCCAGACGCGCATGCCGCTGGTGCGCAAGCTCGTCAGTGAATGGTTCGGCTGCGTCGAGTTCGCGGAACAGCGCGGCGACCTCCGGCTTGGCGCGGAGTATCATGGCCCGAAAGGTCCGCAGCTCAACACGTCGCAAAATCCGGATGAAGCTGTCGCGCTGGGCGCAGCGATTCAGGCGGAGATTCTTTCAGGCGGTTTCAAGAACCTGCT
>DATHEW010000029.1:0-4300 GCA_035318425.1 Candidatus Acidiferrum sp.
CGACTCACCACTTCCGGTCACATCCGAACTCGCGCGTGTCCCGGAGGTGACAGTACCGGTCGGCATGTTGCCCCGATACACTTCCGTGCCGTTTAGATAAACCACCGCGCCATCATCGCGCAGAGTTGAAAGCGACAGGCCGGTAAACGCCAAGGCGCCGGTCACGGTGAATGCGCGCCGGAAATACGTAGTGAGAAATTTGGACGAGGAATTCGGTCCGTAAGAAACCACGGTGCGTTCGTCGCCATCTCCGTAACCCAATTGCGCCGGTCCGGAACGCCACGCCGAGTCGTCGAAGGAAATCCCGCGCCACGCGGTTCCCGCGTTGACGCCGGTATCGAGATATTTCCAGACGCTGCCGGTTGAAATGAATGTTCCAGATGAAGGCGGCGCGGCCGCATTCGTCACCGTGATATTGATGGGCGATGAAGGCGTCGAGGCGCTCAAATTATCGATGGCATTAGCAACAATCTGGTAACTGCCTGCCGCGACGTTGTTCCAGATCAGAGCGTAAGGCGGCGCCGTGGCCGAGCCAATGCGTGTGCTGCCCGCGTAGTAAACAACTTCGTTAATCGTCCCATCTTGATCGCCAGCGTTCGCCGTGAGCGTGATCTGCGCGGGTGCATTGAACGCAGCGCCTTGCGTCGGAGAAGTGATCTGCACCGTCGGCGAAACATTGCCAGACGTGCCTTTGACAATGGTGAAGTAATCGTCGATCCCACCGGTCTCGCGAAGGAACCGCACGTCCATCCGATTGCCGTTCACGTCGATCACCAACGAGCCCAGCCGCGCGAATGAAGTGAACATGACAGGATGGTTCAAGGGATAGCTCTGCACTTTTCCGGAACTTCCCGCGACCACATACACGGCACCCTGGTTCGCTGCTTGGCCTGGGCTCGATTTGAGGTAAGCACCGTTCCCGTTTTCGCGGCCGTCTCCAGCGTCGAGAATCATGTCGCTCGTGAGGGTGCTGCTGGTGCCGTAGTGATGGTCCACGAGATAGCTGCGCTCGTAAGCGTGCGTGTGTCCCGCCAGCACCAGGTCCACTCCGTAAGCTTCCAGTATCGGCACGACGTTCCGCCGCATCTCTGTGGATTGCGTGTCCGTGTCTGAGTTGTGGCCTTTGCTGTAAGCCGGGTGATGCCAATACGCGATGACCCACCTCGATACGGTGTTCGCGAGATCGTTTTGTAGCCACGTCAGCATCGGGCTTCCCGGCGTTCGGCTCGATGTTTGAGAATCGAGGCAAACGAAATGAATCTCGCCAAAGTCGAACGAGTAATATCTTTCCGTTCCAGACGCGACACCACCCGCCTCGCCCTGCGTCGGCAGCGTGAAGCTTTGGAAGTAGGGAATGGTCAGCGAGGGATTCTGCGATCCGGCCGTATCGTGATTGCCGATGGTCGGCCACGCGGGAGTGCGGCGAAGGAATGCCGCATACACGTCAAAGAGGCGCGTTTGAAATTCCTGATCGGTCCCGGTTTCGTAAACGTTATCGCCGAGCATCAGGCAGACGTCAGTGTAGTTGGACCCCGCCGCGGCGTAGTAAGCGTCGCGCACCGCAAACTGACTTGATGTTCCCGTTCCGGCGTCGCCAAGCGCCCAGATGCGCGTGGGAAATGAACTACCGACGGGTGGCGGCGTGTAAAAGGAGTGTCCCGCGCCTTTCGTCAATTCCGCCGCCGATGTTCCGATCGAGTAATAATACAGTGTGTCCGGCGTCAGCCCGGTGAGCCGCACCGAATGCTCGGTGGTCGATGCGGCATCACTCGCAATGCTCGATAGCGCGGTCAGGCTTGTTCCGAAACGCACCACACTGTCGGTCGCCGTACCAGTGCGCCAACGAATGATGATGCTGTTCGGCGTGGCGACCTGGAGGTACGGCCCGCGCGTCACGATGACGGACGTGTCTGTCCCGATGAGTTCCAGATCAAAGCTGACGTCCGTGCTTGATCTGCTCGATTGGTGAATTTCTGCCGCAACGACGTTCGTGCCAGCGACGAGCAAACCTGCGCTGATGTTCGCTGAGAGAAATGCGTTCTCGTCCGCACCGCCGATCGCCGCGGACGCCAACGTCGTCGCGCTGGCCGCGCCCGCAGGCATGTTGTTCCGAAACACTTCGGTTCCGTTCAGAAAAATAATGACGCCGTCGTCCCGCTTAACGCGGCAGGTCAGTTGAGAGAACGCCGCAGGATTCGCCACGACGAACGAGCGACGGAAATACGTGGCGATGTATTTCGCGCTCGCGTTGGGGCCGAAGCCAACCACGGTGGCTTCGTCGCCATCGCCGTACCCGAGTTGCGCCGGGCCGGAGCGCCACGAAGCATCATTGAATGAGCGCGCTGCCCACGACGCGCCTGGGTAACTGCCGTTGTCGATGAATCTCCACGTGGCGCCAAGTGGTACGAGGGTTGTCGCCGCAAAAGCGTGTGAGGCGAAAATGGCCAGCAAGATGAACGCAGTTTTCATACGGACGATTCCAGTTTGGGTTTCCGATCTCCCCTCCACGCAATCTGGCGCGGCTTGCTTTAGCTCGCCACGTACCACAGTCAGTCGAGCTTTGCGCGTCGTATCAGGAGCAAACTACGGTTGCGAAACGCGGAAGTGCCAGTTGCAAAACGCTCTTTCTCGCGGGTCCTTCCACGAAAATGAAAGTTCAGTTTGTAACGCAGTTGCACACCAGCGGTTTGAAGATAAACTCTGCGCGGGAGTTCAACAAAACCAAGGGTCAATTCATGAAATACTTCTTTATACATCGACTGATTCCGGCAATCGCGCTGATCAGTTTCACCAG
The DNA here is from genome assembly GCA_035318425.1 of Candidatus Acidiferrum sp. Taxonomy (GTDB): domain Bacteria; phylum Verrucomicrobiota; class Verrucomicrobiia; order Limisphaerales; family SIBH01; genus JANNGC01. The sequence goes on from DATHEW010000029.1 coordinate 2,795, forward strand.
TCATGTCCACGCAGATTTTGTGTCGCCCGTTCTTCCAGCTCATCAAAGCAGCGTTCGGGCGGCTGGCGTTCTCGTCGCGACAGGAAGCACGTGGACTGTCACGAGCAACGATGACAGCGGCCCCGGATCGTTGCGCCACGCCGTTTCCAACGCGGCCGCGGGTGACACCATTCAATTCGCGCTCGGCAAACCGTGGGGATTTTTTCTGCCCGCGACCATTCTGCTGAGAAGCACTCTGACAATCGACAAAGACCTGACCATCCTCGGCCCCGGCCCCGACAGGCTGATCGTGGCCCGCAATTTCTCGCGACGCACGCCGAGCTTCCGTGTGTTTGAAATCGAAGAGTCCAGCACTGTGACGATTGCCGGCATCACGATCCTCAACGGTCGCGCGCTGAACCCGGACGGTGCATCGGACAATCTCGGCGGCGGCATTCTCAATTGGGGTTCGCTGACGGTGAGCAATTGCGTGATCACCCGGAACGAAGCGCAAACGGAAGCGGGCGGCAGCGGTTACGGCGGCGGCATCTTCTCCGTCGGTGCGCTGACAGTGCTGAACTCAACGGTCAGCGACAACGAAGCTTCGTACGCGGGCGGTGGCATCTCTGCTTTCTACAGCCCAAACTTTTTCATGGAAGGTTCCACCGTGAACGACAACTCCGCGGGAATCCAGGGCGGCGGGCTTAATCTCCAGGCGAGCACGGTGCATCTGAAAAACTCCACCATCAGCGACAACAAGATGGACGATGACGGCGCTGGCAGCGCGCTCCTGCTGATCGGATTCCCGGGCGAGACTGCGAGTCTCGCCCTTTCTGCCTGCACCATCACGGACAATGGAGGCGATACCAATGGCGCCGTGGCCATCGCCGCGCTCGCGGACACCAGCGTCGTGACTGCGCGAGTCATCAACACGCTCGTGACAGGCAACGAGCCAAGAAACTTTGCGATCTTCGGGAACGCGACGTTGCTCTCGCTCGGACACAATCTGGACAGTGACGGATCAAGTGGCTTCACCAGTGGTGTGGATGGAGACATCGTCGGGACAGAAGCGTCTCCGGTGAACGCGCGGCTCGATGATTTGCGCCGCAACGGTGGTTTGACCAGGACGCACGCTCTTAGGATTGGCAGCCCGGCACTCGATGCGGGCATTTGCACCGATGCGTTCGGAGCACCGATTTCCATCGATCAACGCGGCTTCCCGCGTGCGCAAGGATCTGCGTGCGACATCGGCTCGTTTGAAAACCAATCGCCCACGATTGTGTGCCCGACCAATACAACGATTGATTGCAAAGACGATGTTCGCTTGCGGGTCAGCGATCCCGATGGCGACGCGGTGTGGGTCGTCTGGAGGGTGGACGGAGTTCTCGTCCAAACGAATTCCGTTTCGTCGGAACATCCGCCGGAACCTGAAACAGTGAAGCTGAAAGTTTCACTCAGCGCCGGCGAACACACGATTGACGTAGCCGTCTCTGACGGCAAAGGCGGATTCACCACTTGCGCCACGAC
>DATHEW010000030.1:0-2503 GCA_035318425.1 Candidatus Acidiferrum sp.
TTTACAATCCCACTTAATACAAACCTGGCCGGTGCGAACGTCACACTCGAAGCTTCAACAAATCTCACCGATTGGGTGCCTATCTCCACCTTCAGCAACACCTCAGCGGCGGTGAGCTTTACTGAAACCAACGCGCAACGCTACACAGCCCGGTTCTTCAGAGTGATTCGATCACCATAGCCTGATCGCGTGCCATCGCATCCGAAGGAACCGTTGAACAAGAGGCGCGTGAGCCGCACCTTCGTGAAGCGGCGAGCAGGCTGAACGTGCTGCTCGATGGCGGGTCAAATCGTTCAATGCAAATTCAACGCACAATTCTATGAAAACATTTCGGGTTTATTTCACCTCCATCGCACTCGCCGCATTCGTGCTCACTGGCTGCCAAACGCGGTCGATTTCGGATTCGGCTTACCAGCCCAGAGGCGCGCACACGGTTCACGCTGCGCAGGTGAATGGTTACGCGGGCGAGTTAAACGAGGCGGATGTGCTCGGCATTCAGCGCAATCCGAACATCACGGAGGCGGACATCGCGAGGGCGCTGAGCGAGACGGCGAAGGTGCATTTGCGCAAGGGCAGTTCGGTGCTCCTGATCCAGTCGGGCGCGCGGTTCCCGGACGATGCGATGGTGTCGGAACTGGGGCGCTTCGTGAATGTGGTGCCCTTCAACGGGACGCCGGGACAATTCGAGTCCACGAATTACAGCGCAGCCATGCGCTATGCCGCAGCCAAAGGCGGGTGCGAAACCATCGTGTGTTATTGGGGCGTGCTGGAATCGGCGCGCACGTCACTCGATAGCAAAGCGGTGTCGTGGGTGCCGATCGTCGGCAGCGTGATGCCGGACGAGACGCAGCACATGCGCATCCGGCTGAAGATCGCGCTGGTGGATGTGCGCTCGGGCAATTGGACGGTGTTCTCACCGGAAGCGTATCAGGACGAAGCGGTGAGCATGCGCGCACGGCGCGAGCGCTCAGACCAGGCGCAGGTGATCAAGTTGAAGCAACTCGCGTATGAAACGGCGGCGAGGAATTTGGTGAAGATGCACGGGAGATGAGACCGAGGTTTGAGTAGGGCTTGCTGTCCTCAGCGCGCCTGACGAGACGTGTGACATCGTCAGACCGTGGTGCCAGCCTTGGCGCGGCGAGGGACACCACCCCTACCTCTGGCTGAAGCTTGCGATCACGAAGTTGAGTTGATCGGCCTCGAACCTCGCCCGTGTTGACGCTCCGTTCGCCAATCCGTACGTTCATGCCGTGATTGATGCTGTTGAACAGATCGCCGGTGTGGATCGTTTCGCGACGATACGCCGGACCCCGCCTGCGAACCTCGACTCATTGTCGCGCGACATTCTCGCGCTGAAGAAGAAGCTGAACGCGGTGATCCTCGCGCACAATTACCAAGTGCCGGAAATCCAGGATCTCGCGGATTTCGTCGGCGATTCTCTCGGACTCGCACAGCAGGCGGCGAAAACAAGCGCGGATGTGATCGTGTTCTGCGGTGTTCATTTCATGGCGGAGACGGCGAAGATTCTAAACCCGCACAAAATCGTCATCCTGCCGGACAAGGACGCGGGCTGTTCGCTCGAAGAAAGCTGTCCCGCTGACAAGCTCAAGGCGCTTCAGGACACGAACCCGAATTTCTGGACGATTGCCTACATCAATTGCAGCGCTGAGGTGAAAGCGCTCAGCGACGTGATCGTGACCAGCGGCAACGCGGTGAAGATCGTCAACGCTGCGCCGAAGGACAGAGACATCCTCTTCGTGCCTGATGAAAATCTCGGCTCGTGGGTGATGGAGCAGACGAAGCGTCCGATGACGTTGTGGCGCGGCGCGTGTTACGTGCATGTGGAGTTCACGCACGCGAGCATCTCGCGCATTCGCCGCGAGTTTCCCGATGCGCCGCTCGTCGCGCATCCCGAATGCACGAAGGCCGTGCGCATGTTAGCGGATGAAGTTTGTTCCACCGAAAAGATGGTCAGCTACTGCAAGGCGACGACTTCGAAACAGATCATCATCGCGACAGAGGCAGGAATGCTCCATCGCTTGCAGAAGGAATGTCCGGACAAGGAATTCATTCCTGCGCCCAGCGACATCTGCCGTTGCAACGAGTGCCGGTTCATGAAGATGAACACGCTGGAGAAGCTCTACGACTGCATGTCGAACCTCCAACCGCGCGTCGAACTGGCGCCCGAAATCATCGAACGCGCGCGGTTGCCGATCGATCGGATGCTGGAGATTTCGGCGAGGCCGTAACGCTCTGTCGCCGGTGGTAGGACGTGCTGTTCCAAGCGCGCCGCGAGAAACAAGGCGCCCGGAGAGTAACCCAATCCACGATACGAGGGCGCGCTGTCCTCCGCCCTCGCCGCCCTGCGCCAGATCGCGGGCCCGATCCAAATAGGCCGCGCGTCTGCTGGCCACGTTGTCCGGCACTTAAAGCAACTGGCGGAAGAGATGCAGACGGCGGCTTTGGCCGGACTGGCGCCCTACAACCACGACAGCGGACCGCA